>JAISCT010000034.1 GCA_031265355.1 Oscillospiraceae bacterium
GGCGACAAGGACTGGCTGCAGCTCAGCACCAGAGACTACACGGATTATGCAAAGAAAGCTTCCGGCGTAAGCGCTATCACAAACTTCACCCATTTGGATCCGTCCTACCGAGAACTGGCGGGCGACACGCAGTTCACCTACACATACACCGACGCGGCGGCGGGCACACAACCCGGCAACAACAAGGCGATTGTCGCCAAGTCTGTGGGCAACGGCTTTTCGTTCAACCTGCCAAGCGGGAAGACGGCACAAAAGATCACCTTTGGCGTGAGCATGTACAGGGCCACGGCGAGGGCCGAACTGCTGATCAACGGTGCGACATATTACTCGGGAACCGTCACCGCGAACGTCAGCAGCGGTCTGCCTCTCAGCTCCAGCAAGATCTTTGAGATCAACTACATCGCGCCGAATCCAACGGACGTGGTGGAGGTCAGGGTGATCCTGACCGAAAGCTTCGCCTCGGGCACCGGTGGCAGTCTCTGCCTGTCGTTTGTCGCCTTGTCCGCGAACGGCTCCGTCGGTCAGACAATCTCCACCAATGCGGAGAAATTCGCCGATACGGCCAAAGGAAGTTACAAAATCTACAATGCCTCCGACGAAACGTTGGACGCACTGTGTATACTGGCAGAGTATAACGCCGATGGGCAACTTGTGAATCTGTCTCGGAAAACAATTCGTGTCGACGCGTGGTGTTCCGACGTGGCCGAGATCGTCTCACCGTCCACTCGACCGGGGGGCACAACCCGAGCGTTCATCTGGGACGCAAAAACACTTGTGCCGCTCTGCGAAATATCGGAACACAGCTTGACTTAGTAGGCTGTGACAGTACACGCTCTCCATAAACCCAAAGAACCGGCTGGTGCACAGCGTATGCGCCGGCCGGTTCCTTGGGTTTAACAATTCACCGTTTATCGCCTGACGTACTTCGTGTTGCGGGCCGAACCCACTTTCTCAATCGAGCCGGATTTCAGCATTGATGCAATAACCGCTTCGACGGTAGTCGGGCTAATATCGGGCAGGATATAGCAAACCTCGCGTTTGCTTATTGGGAGCAGGCTGTTCAGTACGGTCGTTTCAATCCGCGCGCGCTTACTCACTTTTCCGCTGTTCACGACGGTGAATCGTTTATCAAGCTCCTTGTAGCACATCAGCAGCGTAGTTACGAAGCTCTCAATAAACGGAAAGTAGCTGTTCTCGCCCGTGTGCCAGCCATCCGAACTGTCCTTCAACGCCTTGTAATACCCCGCTTTATTACGGTTGATTTGTTCCTCAAACGAGATGTAGCGTCCCGCGTCGAATCCGCTCTTATATAGGAGCAGCAAGGACAATAGGCGCGAAATCCTGCCGTTGCCGTCTGAGAACGGATGTATGCAGAGAAAGTCAAGGATAAAGCACGGTATTAAGAGTAGCCGATTAATGGCGGAGTTGTCACGAGCGTCTATATACGCGAGGATTAGCTGCTCCATTGTTTCCGCTGTTTCATCGGCAGGAGTGGGCGCGAAACGGACGCGCCGCGCTCCACTCGCGTCAACCTCCATGATTACATTGTCGCTGTCCTTGTAACGCCCGCCGCCGTTCGGCGAATACGACAACATAAATTCGTGCAGACGCAAAATGTCACGTTCGCGAACATCAAGCGCGGCGTAGTCGGAGTGAACAAGTGCAAGCGCATCGCGATACCCGGCGATTTCCGTTTCGTTATGGTTCAGCGGCGCAGAGTTTTGGTTTACGATTTCGTTAATGCGCTGCTCACTCGTGACAATGCCCTCGATTTCGTTCGAGCCTTTGACGCTCTGTACTTTCGCTATGGTCTCCAAGCGCGCGAAAGCGTCGGGGTAACTAGATTTTAGTGCGTTCTCACGCTCGCGCAATTCACTGATTACGCCGACCACGCTCACAAGCCCTGCGGGTAACAACCCGTGTTCGAGGAATGAATAATCGAAAAATTTCATCCGCACATCTCCTTCATCTGCACATATTGTAACCGATTATATGCAGATCGTCAAGAGGAAAAACAAAGTATCTGCATATAATCATTCAGGTAAATATGCAAATATTCATCAAAACAGCGGCAATAGCAAAGCTCGCAAAGGTCAATGCATTGACCTTTGCGAGCCTGCTTCGTTTCACTGTTGCCAGATTATTCTGGTATCGTGGATTCGATTAAGGGTTTATTCCTCGCATCCCACAGGAAGTATTTGTACAGCACCGCGCTGTCTGCCCGGGCCATCGGCGCCTGCAAATAGCCCTCCTGGCCTTTGCCCAGCGTCAGGCTGTTTCGATTGACGGCGATCAGCCTGCCGTCTGAATCATACGCCGCCGTGATGAGGCTGGCCGTCTGCCCGGCGACGCTCGTCACCTTGAACCGCGGGTTGAAAAGCGCGCTGTCTTGCTCCGGAATAAAATTCGGCTCGACGACGAACGACGGGTCAAGCGATATGCCGTCGGTCACGGGCGCCTCGGGGTCCGGCCGGCTTGCCGCGCCCGAAATTTCCACAAGGCTGGCCCACCAGTTCTTGGACGTGTTCGGCCTTTCCGTGTAGTAGACCATGACGTAGCGCCCGGAGCGGTTGACGGCAAACTCGCGGTCAAGATTCTGCGCCGTGTTGTTGTCCGAGCGATCGACGATTATCTCGCTGTCCTTCCACTGGCTTATGTCGATCGGGCCGGCGGGGGTTGACGGTATCGGCGTCTCGCTCCAAGCCAGCGGGTTGTCCGTCAGATAGATCCTGAAGTTGAAAGCGACGCTCTGATCCTCCATTGCCAGCTTTATGCTCTCTATGTCGTAACTGTCGCCGAGATCGAACATGATCCACGCGGGATAGTACCCAAGCCAGTTTTCCGCCTCGCCGCGTCCGAGGCCGCACCAGTAAGCGCTTGTCGAGCCGTCAACGGCAAACTCCGGAATATGCGACGAGTCTTGGGTATGGCTCGCGCGGGCGGGCTTGTTCAGGAAAACATTGTCAATCGCATCCGTTTTGACTTCGGCGGGCCGCCCTTTGCCGCTTATCTCGACAAGGCTGGGCCACCAGTTCTTGGATGTGTTCGGCCTCTGCGGGTAGTAAACCATGACATACCGCCCGGTGCGGTTGACGGCGAATGCATGCGCAAGGCTCTGTTCGCTGTCGTTGTCTGAATAATCGACGATTATCTCGCTGTCTTTCCAAAGGCTGATGTCGATAGGGGCGTCGGGCTGGCTCGGTATGGGCGTCTCGCTCCAGGCCAGCGGGTTGTCCGTCACGTAAACCCTGTAGTTGAAAGCCGTGCTGGCGCTCTCCATCGTCAAATCCATGCTCTCGATGTCGTAGTTTGCGCCCAAATCGAACATGATCCACGCGGGATAGTATCCGAGCCAGCCTTCCGCTTCGCCGCGCCCGATGCCGCACCAGTAAGTGCTTGTCGAGCCGTCGGCGGCGAACGCCGGAAGATGCGACGAGTCTTGGGTGTGACTCGCGCGGGCCTGCTTCCCGAGGAATATGTTGTCGGGGACGCGCTCGCCGACGCCGGTTATCTCAACGATGCACGGCCAGTAATTTGTGCCTGTATTGGGCCGCTCGCTGAAATACACCATCACATAGCGCCCGACCTCGTTGATTGTGAAGTCGCGGTCGAGGTTCAGCTCGGCGTTGTTGGCGCGGTGGTCAACAACTATCTCGCTCTCTTTCCATGCGCCTATGTCCACGCCTTGCGAGGGGTCGGCCGGCGTAGGCGTCCCAGCCCAGACGTCGGGGCTGTTCGACACGTAGATCGCGTAGCTGAAAGGATCCTTCGCCGATTTGTCGAAATCCTCAAAATCAATGTGTATGGATTCGATGTCGTAAGTGTCGCCGAGGTCAACCATCCAGTACGCCGGATAATAGCCGGGCCACGGGCTCGCGCTTGCCCCCAGGCCGCACCATTTCTCGGGCTTGCCGCCGCGCAAGCCGTCAACAGCCTTGTCGGCCGTGCTGCCTTGCGCCGTATCCTCGGAACTGGCCTTAGCCGCCTTGTGCAGGAAAATATTGGTTTCGTCCGGCGGCTCGGATTCATCGACAAGCTCGGCCGACGATACGATGCAGGTCGCGTCGTTGCCGTTGCCATTGTAGTTGTCAACGACGATCTGGATCATGTCGTCTTTGGCAGCGGCCACAGTGAATGACGCCTTGACGCTGGCTGTGTAGCTTGACAGCATCTGGTCGGCGGCCGGCCACACGCGCTCGCCGTTCTTCATAACCCTGATCGCCACCTGGCCGGCGTTGCCGGAGTTAGTCTTCGACATCTCCAGATTGATCTCGTATGTGCCGCTCTTTGGCGCCTGGAAAGCGCGCACGGCGTTGCGGTCGGTTCCGGGGTGGAAATAGCGCGGCCCGGCGTACAGCCAATCTCCGGCCATCCACGCCTGCTCGCCCTGAATGTAGGCCGACGAGCCGCCCATGTCCGCGAAGGCGCCGCTTGCCCTGCTCTGGTATTGGTAATGCCAGTGGTTCGCGCCGTTTATGCCGGGCACAAACCCCGCGTATGTCTGGAACAGGTTCGGGTTTTCGGCTGGCAGCGCGGTTATCGTGTACGTTTTTGTCCCCAGCCCGTCCGGCGAGGTGACGGCCACGGCAATCTGGCCGTTTTCGTCCGGCGAGGCGAGCGCGTAGCCCGTCGTCTCCATCGTCAGTCCGGGCGTGACCGGCGCGCCGTTAATCCTCACCGACGAATCCTTGTTCGCCGGGACGGCCTTTATGTAGAAATCGGCTTCGTCGCCAGTTGCGGTTATCGCATACGCGGTGATTTTGGGATCGAAAGCCATATTCTTGTTGCCGATTTCCAATCCGAAAAGGTTATAGTCCCTGACGGTGGCAACGCCTTTGTCGAGGAACGCCTCGAACTCCAGCAGGGAAGCGCGTTTTGTCTGCCCCGCCGTTGAATCTGCCGAGGTGAATTCCACCTTTATGTATTGAACGCCGGATGCGACGAACTGGTCCGCCTGCGCGTTTGCCTGCCCGCTCTTGGCGCCGGAGTACACTTTGTCCCAGCTCTGGCTGTCGGCGGACGCGTATATGCTGTAGCCATACGTCGTGTTGTCGCTCTCGAACCCGAGGCGCGCCCCGCGGATGTTTTTGGCCGAGCCAAGGTCAATCTGCCATGTCTGCGGCGAGCCTTCCGTGACGTCCTCGCCGGAGCGCCACAGCGTCGCCATATTGCCGTCCGCCGCGTCCGCCGCGCTCGTGCCTGCGTCCGACGACGAGGCTGACGCGCTGCCGCCGACTGCGACGTTCTCAAACAGCTCGCTCTCGTCCACGGGGAGCGCCCCTTCAATTACATAGGGCGACAGCCACACAACGTCGCTCGTGTGGACTCCGTTTTCATCCTCGCCGACAAGCGTGACCTCCTGCGCGCCGGAAACGTCGATGTCGTAGCTGGCAATGCCGTCTGTGACGCGCCCGGAAACCCAGCGCAGCACGCCGTCGAGGTATATTTTGAACACCGCGCCGTCCTTATAGTTTGAAGGGCTGGCCAGCGCGGCCTGCCCCGCGAGCTGGCTGCAAACGCCGTCAAGCCGGAATCTGACCGCGCTCATGTTGCTCACCGTGAGGCTGTCCTCATACGTCACGCCGCCGAGCGTCACATCGCCTTTGGCGAACGAGTGCGCGTTGGCGCCAAGCGCCACGCCGCCGTAATCCGAAAGCGCCGCCGCGCCCGTCGCGAACGGTTCGTCGCTGTCGGCGATCGCCACATACGGCACGACGGGCGTTTCAAGCCCGACAGAGCTGAACGTCGTTTCGGCGGGGGAAAGCCCGGCCGACTCCACGCGCACCGTTATCTCGCCGGCGGTTTTGCCCGAGCGGATGAACGCGCCCATTACGCCCGCCTCCGCGTTGGCCGGATTGGATCTGGTGCGCTGGCTGCCGTCGCCGACGACCGATGCGTCGCCCGAGACAACGGAGAAGCTGAGCTCGTTCGTCGCCTCGGAGCAGACGTTGCCGTCAGCGTCCAGCACGTAGGCGTAGACCATGACGCAGTCCGAGCCGTCCGCGATAAAGCTGGCGCCGCTCTGGTCAACCTCCACGCGCAGCTTCGCGGGCGCGCCCGCCGCATGCTGCTCCGACGAGGCGATCACGCCTCCGTCGCTGTCCAGCCCTTCCGCCGCAAGGTACGACCCGGCGGCATAGGGCACGCTGTTGAAGCGGAACGGGGCGTGGTCGAGGCTGGACGCCCTTTTGTCCGAGATCGGCGACTGCGTGTCCGTCCACAGCGCCGCCCCGTCCGCCGACTTGACAGTCAGGCGCACGGCCTCGGCGTTGGAGTAGACGTAAATCTGGCGCTGGGCGTCCGTGCCGATAGTCATGGCGCCCGCCCCGGAGTTAAGAGTTCCCCACTGGACGGAAGGCGCCGCAGCGCCCCAGCTGGACGCGATGAACAGTACCGGCCCCGTCTCGACGCCTTTCGACTCCAGATAGCTGTCAGCCTCGGCAGGCCGCTGGCTCGCGAAGGCGTAGTACGAGTATTTCGGTATGCGCATGAGATCCCACACGCCGCAGGGCGACATGGTCGGGTCGTAGCCGCGGTTGTGGTCGATGCCGATCCACATCGTGCTGCCGATGTAGCGCGGGTTGCTGTCATAGGTGTATTTGTATTCCGACATCGTCCCGACAGAGCCGGAATCCCACAGGCGGCGGTTGGCCTGAACCAGCATGGCGGCCTCGCCTCCCGGATAGGCCGTCCCCGGGCCGCGCGTGACGCGAGCCAGCGTGGTGCGCCCGCCGTACTGTTCGAGATAGTTGTCGCCGTATTCGCGCGTCTGGGCGAGGGAGTAATTGTTATATCCCGACACGGTGGAAAGGTCGTCGTAAAGTATGTCGGACACGGCGGACGCGTTGTGATTTTCCGCCGACGTGCGTATCGACGGCCCCTCCGATTTCGCGACGGCGTCGCATTCGTTGGTGAAAGCCGCCAGCCCGCCCGTCTCGTTCAGGCTGATCTCGAACGACAGGATGCACGGGTGGTTGCGGTCGCGGCGGATCATCTGCCTTATGTCAAGCTTGACGCGGCTGCCGAACGTCGCGTCGCTGTTCCAGTACTGCCAGCCCGGCGTCGCTTCCATCACCAGTATGCCGAGCTCGTCGCAGGCGTCGAGAAAATCGGCGGACTGCGAATGGTGCGCGGTGCGCACGATGCTGAAGCCGGCGCTTTTGTACTTGATCGCGTCGCGGCGCTGAAGGGAGCTTGACGCGGCAAAGCCTATGTACGCGTATTCCTGGTGGCGGTTGACGCCGGACAGGAAACCCGGATTCACGCCGTTTATCAGCACGCCTTCCGTTGCGCTGAACTCAATTTTTCGTATGCCGATCGGCGTTGTCAGTCTTTCAGCCTCGACACCTCCGACGGACACCTTGGACACGAGCTTGTGCATGTAGGGATCGTCAAGATTCCACAGATGGGGATTGGCGACGGCTATCGTCTGCTCGAAAGAGTAGGCCGCACCGGCGGCGATGCTCTGGGAGCTTGCCAGCGTCCCGACCGTTCGGCCGTCTTGGTCGATTACGTCCGTCACAAGCGAAACTGTTTGCGCACTCTCGGATTCGTTGCGCACATGCGTCTTTGCGTACACGTCGGCCGAAGCTTGCGACACGGCCGGGAAATCCACAAGTACGCCGCCGCCCGCGACAATATTCTCGTAGTTCGCGTTGGTGATGTGGACAGGCGACACTGCGTCGAGCCACGCGTTGCGGTATATGCCGCCGAAATAGGTGAAATCGAGCGTGGATTGAGTTTTGCCCGGCGGCACAAGACTGTTGTCCGCGTTGTTCGCCAGCACCGTTATAACGTTGTAAGCGCCGTCACAATGAACGGCGTCCGTTATATCCAGCACTATTGGCAGGTAGCCGCCGTAATACGTATGGTCGCCGTCGGCGGAGCCTGTCAGCGCGGCGATGGGCGTCTGCATGTGCGCGCCGTTGATCCATATGTCGGTAACGCCCATAATGCCCTCAAACTCGACGAAAAGTTTCTTTTCGGCATACGACTCGTCGAGAATGAAGTGCTTGCGGTACATGGCGTAGCCCTGATAGTTGATCCCCCCGGAATTGATGAGCGGATCCTCGCGCACGGTGTGCGGCAGATCGACGCTGTCCCAGCGCTCCAGCTCGGAGAGCGGGTAGTCAACGAGCGCCGCCTCGGCGATGTTCTTTCGAACGAATTTCCAGCCCTGGTTGAAATTAAGCCTTTCCCTGCCGCTTGACAGTGCAGGCGAATCGGCGAAAGCGGGCGTTCCGTATGAGATCAACGCCAGAGACAGAGCGAGCACCGCCGTCATCATCAGGGAAAGCGCTCTGCGGAGTTTTTTCGCGGACTTCTTCATAAACGATAACCTCCCAAAATTGTGAAATACTCACCGCTGTACATCTGGGGCGAGACCATCCTGCACAAATGGTCCTGCCGGCCGCCGCCTTCGCTGCACACAAAGGGCAACCACTTCATGCCCGGACGCATTCCTCGCCACGCGGAACCCATTGGGCCGCAACCCTCTATTGCTCTCTGCATGGCCTGAAAAGCTATACCTTTTTAAAGTTCTCTTTTCGGCCATTTGAGAATGTTTGGATTTGTGTGAATGTATAAAAACAAAAGAGAAATAGATTGACTTTAAGGGCAATGTGTAGTAAAATATAAATGATGATCTGCGATATGCCTTTCTATAAAAAGGTATACTTTTTTGAATCTTTAAGAATTCCATATTTTTTTGTATGAAATTTGGCAATTTCGTTTTGCGGCCAAGGCAATAACCCGGAGTCAATCGCCACACCCAGGCGGCGGCTAAGGGCCGCTCAACGCGAAGCAGCATACGCCCACAAACCCCGTGAACCGGCCAGCGCGCATCCGCGCGCCGATCGGCTCCGGGGTTTGTGTCAGAAATGAATTGGAAATAATTGTCAATTGTCGGCTGCCAACTGACACATCGCTTCCCTGTCCCCCACGAGGATCACGTTGTTGTGGAGCTGAAGGACCGAGGCGGGGACCTCCGGGGTCACCGGACCGGCGAAGGCGCGACGGACAATACCGGCCTTGGACGCCCCTGAGACGATGACCACGATGGTCCGCGCCTGCATGATAGAGCGGATGCCCATCGTGTAGGCGTGCCGGGGCACATCGTTCTCACTGGAAAAGAAACGTTGGTTGGCCTCAATCGTGCTCTGCGTCAGCGTGACGAGATGCGTACCCTTCTCAAAGGCGCCGCCGGGTTCGTTGAAGCCGATGTGCCCGTTGTGGCCTATCCCCAACAGGAGCATGTCGAGGCCGCCGCTGTCACGGAGAATCGCCTCGTACCGAGCGCACTCTCGCTCCGCATCCACCGCCAGACCGTCCGGGAGATGCGTGTTTTCAAGCTTTACGTTGGTGTGGTCGAAGAAATTCTCCCGCATAAACCGGGCGTAACTCTGCGGATCGTCCGGGGCAAGTCCCTGGTATTCGTCCAGATTGACCGTCGTGACTCCGGAGAAATCGACGTCTCCCTTGCGGTACCATTCGGCCAACTGTCGGTACAGACCCACGGGCGTGGACCCCGTGGACAGCCCCAGCACGCTGGTCGGTTTCAGAATCACTTGTGCCGACAGAATGTTGGCCGCCTTGCGGCTCATGTCGTCGTAATGTTCGGCGTGGTAGATGCGCATAGTGTCCTCCTCGTCCCAAACTGTGAACTGTTGACTATCGAGCGCCCTCCAACGCATAGGGCCAACGGCCGACGCCGCCCATGTCGTAGACGCGGAGATAGCCGAGACTCTCCAAAAATTCCTTGGCCTGCGCGCTGCGCCCGCCGGACTGGCAGTACACGACAATGACCGATTCCTTGTCCGGGAGCTGCGCGGCGCCGGCCTCTTTCAGCGCCGCCAATGGAATCAGGATGCTGCCGGGGATATAGCCCTTGTCGCGCTCATCTTGGTTGCGGACATCCACAACCACGGCAGCCGAGTCCGTCTGCTGAATCTCGCGCACCAGCTCCGGCGTGATCAGCGCGTCCGCTGTATCCGCTTCCTCTGTGTCGTCTGCGGCGCCGTCCTCGGCAGGCGGCGGGGGGATACGGCGTTCGGGGTACAACATACGCACGATGACAGCACAGCCCTCGGCGCGTGTCAGCAGCCCTTCGCTGTCAAAGATGAACCCGGGCCGGCCCGTCATGACCCCTTTGGTGTAGACGTCGGAGATGTGGACGCGGCAGGTGTGACAGTTCGGGAAATCCGTCAGCCGATCGGCCGGAGAGACGTCGTTTTCCGCCTCCTCCCCGTACAGGCGCTGGAGACCCAGGGCGGCGATCCGGGCGGCGTCGCCCCGCTTCAGCGGTCTGGCGCCAACGGCGATGTCGGCAGGCTCCAAAACGCCCTGCCGCAGCGCCAGATCGAGGTAACCGGAGGCCCAACCCGCTCCGGCCGGCGCTTGGTCGCCATAACGGCTTCGGACGATGATCGCGACAAACTGCTCCAGCCGCATCGTCTCATTCGGGTGAAACAGTCCGTCCGGCATCCCCGCGACATAGCGGAGGCCCGCCAGCGTCTGCACGGCGTCCCGCGCCCAGTGGTCGTCTATGTCGGTAAACGTCCGATCTTCCACCGCATACCCCGCAAGCCCGCCGGCCAGCAGGCAAAACGCGGCCGCCAGGCCCACGGCGCGGCGCCAAAAAACACTTCGTTTCATGTCCGTTCCTCTTTTCGCAAGATGTGTCATGCCGTTTTTGAGGTGTGCTCCCAAAGGGCGGCGCCGGCGCCCGCTCGCAACGAAGCCGGCGCCGGCGCCGATATCGATTTTTCAAATTTCAGGTCCGCACGATGCGGTCAACGCGCGCCGCACGGGCTCGTCTTGGGGGGGCCGGCCTCCGTCTGCACACGGCGTCCGGCTTTGTGCGCTGTGTCCTTCCCCGTTCAAGCACCGTCCGGCCCACTTGGCTTGCGCCAACCGACTTGAGCTGCGCGTAAGGCCCCGCGGGATCCGGCTTGCTGCTTCCCAAGAGAAGTTACAATATTTGGGTCTCATCGGGGAGAGCTGGAACATAGGCGAGGCCGTCCCACAGGAAAACCTTGACGGAGACCGCGCCGGGCGCCTCGCTGAGCGGCAGGCTCACGGCGGTCTCGGAGAGCCCGACGGGCGCCGTCGCCGCCTGTGTCTTGGCGGTCACCAGACGGCCCTCGCCGTCATAAGCCGCGACAATCGGCAGGTACGCTTTCTCGGCGTCCGTCCGGTTCAAGAGGAGGGCGTCGGCCCGCACCACGCCGTTCTCTACGCTGACCTCCAGCGCGCCGGGCGCAAAGATCACCTGGACGGTCGTGTCCGCTCCGATGTCCGCCAGCGCGATCTGTCCGTCGGCGAGCTGGGCCGTGATGTCCTGCCCGTCGCGGTAGATGAGAGGCGCCTCGCCGTCCACCGCCAGGCTGAGGGCGTCGCCGCGCAGCGG
>JAISCT010000035.1 GCA_031265355.1 Oscillospiraceae bacterium
GCGTCAACGAATACTTGGCGTGCCACATTTTTGCGGCGCTTGGATTTAAGACGCAGGAAACTTTGCTCGGCACGTATACCGACGGTCGTGGCAAGGGGAAAACGGTGGTGGCCTGCGGCTCTTGCCTGTATCCGCAGCTTGCGGCAGAGGATATGCCGACCGTGCTTAATAGCGAAAAACTGAAAAATTCACGATGAGAAGTATGAGGTGGATATTAAGTGGTGTGTAAAAAGATCTCCGCGATGCTCATGGCTGCCCTGTTGATACTGGGGACGGCGCCACGGCAAACTGTTTTTGCGTCCGTCGATCAGGACGCGGAGGTGAAGATCAACCGGACGCTCTCGGCGATTTCACTTGCGGACCGCGTCTCGCTCATGTACGGCGGCGCGGCCGACACCGGCGCGGGCGCGACCCGGGCCGTGACCGGGCTGGGTAAAATGAATATGTCCGACGGCCCGAACGGCGTCAATGCCGGCGGCGCGGGCACGTCGTTTGAGTCCGGGCTCATCGTTTCGGCCACGTGGAACCCGGATCATGCCCGCGAGGTGGGCCGGATCATCGGCGCGGAGGCGAAGGCCAAGAATGTGCAGATCATGCTGGGCCCGGGCGTCAACATCATACGCGATCTCGCGGGCGGGCGGACGTTCGAGTATTACAGCGAGGACCCCGTGCTGACGGGCCGGATCGGCGCTGCCTATGTCGGCGGCATGCAGTCGCAGGAAGTCTCCGCGACGGTAAAACACCTGTTCGCCAACAACCAGGAGTCGAACCGCAACTGGTCGACGTCGAACCTGAGCGAACGCGCCATCCATGAGATCTATCTGCAGCCGTACAAGGCGGCCATAGAGCAGGGCGGCGCGTGGAGTCTGATGACCGGCGCGAACCGCGTAAACGGCGCATTCACGTCGGACAACCGTTATATACTCACAAATATGATGAAGTACGATTATGGCCTGGAAGGCATCATCATGACGGACTGGTGTGGCGTCCGCTCGAACGTCATCTCGGCCAAGGCCGGGCTGGACGTCTCGATGCCCGGCGCCAGCGCCTACGCCGGCCTTTTGGACGCGGTGCGCGCCGGCCTTCTGCCGGGGCAGGTCGTCGACACGGCCGCGCAGCGCGTCGCGCGTCTCGCCTATTACACAAAATCGACGACGAACGCGGACGGGTACCGGCCGTCCGACCGCGCCCCCGGCGAGAGCTACAATGTCGGTTCCCACGCGAACGAGTCGGTCGAGCTCGCCAAAGAGGGCGAGGTGCTGCTCAAAAACGACGGCCTGCTGCCGTTTGCCAAGGTCAGCCCGACGATCGCGCTCGTCGGCAAGTACGTGGACTACAACTTCGAGCAGCCCGGGCTCGGCGGCAGTAGCGGCGTGACCCCGCCCGTCCAGGTGCAAAACGGCGCCGCGATCCGCAATCTTTACGACAACTACTATATCCCGGGCGGCGCCACGCTCCTCAGCCCGGCATACAGCGAGGCGAGCGAGAGCTCCCTCGTCGCGTCCATCAACGCGGCCAGGGAGGCCGCCGCGCAGGCCGATTACGTGGTCATCTACGCGGGCATCAACAAGAGCGCGCCCGAGCACCAGTGGGGGAACGCCCCCGACACCGAGGGCAACGACCGCCTCGACCTCGACTTCCCCGAGGCGCAGCTCCGTCTGATCCGGGGCGTTTCCGAAGTCGCGGGCGCAAAGACCGTCGTTGTGCTAAACGGCTCGGTGTTTGAGGTCGCCGACTGGGTCGACGGCGTAAACGCCGTCCTCACGACCTTCTACCCCGGGCAAAACGGCGCGACGGCGACGGCCGACATCTTGGCGGGCCTGGTCAATCCCTCCGGCAAACTCCCATTCACATGGCCGCGGCGCTACGAAGACACGCAGGGGTACGTGCCGGACGTGCCGGCGGGCGGCAATCAGGAGACGGTCAAAAATGTGGAGGCGAACTACACCGAGGGCGTTTTCGAAGGTTACCGCTATTACGACCTGCGCCTGCACGACGCCGACCCGGAAAACGACATCCTGCCGCAGTTCGCGTTTGGCCACGGCCTGTCGTATGCGACCTACGACTGGTCCGGCCTCACATTGAGCGGCGATGCCATGGGTCCGGAGGATACGATCACCGTCGGCGTCACGCTGACCAACACAAACAACACCGCCGGCAAACAGGTCGTGCAGCTCTACGTCCGCGACCCGGTTTCGTCGGTCCCGCGGCCGTGGAAGGAACTCAAGGACTTCCAGAAAAAAGCGATCGGCGCAAACGGCAGCCAGACGTTTACCTTCGCGATCACGAAGGACGATCTGAGCTTCTGGGACGTGAATACCCACGCGATGAAGGCCGAGGCGGGGCAGTTTGAAATCCTTGTCGGCGACGCGTCGGACAGCATCCGCGCATCGGCGGCAATCACGCTGGCCGCGGACTCCGCGCCCGACCCCGACTACACCGTCGTCCAGGCGGAGGCCTACGCCTCTCAGAGCGGCGCGTCGGTCGGCGAAGCGCGCGAGGTCGATTCGGCGGTGAGCTACGCGCCGAACCAGTACGTCATGCTCGGCGGCGGCGGTTCGTACGCCTCCTGGCACTTGACGGTGCTCGAGGCGGGCCGGTACTCGCTGATCTTCCGCTACAGCAACGACGCCTTCAGCGGCTCCGTCAACGGCACGACCGAGCCGTACAACCGGCAGACCGAGCTCGTCGTGAACGGGGAGTCCTGCGGCCGCTATGATTTCCAGAACACGCGCCGCGCCGACGTCTGGAATTACGACTCGATCGATGTGGTGCTGGACGCGGGGATCAACACGGTCACGCTGCGGGGTACGGAATGGTCGAGCGGTGTCCGCGTCGACAAGCTGATCGTCCAGAAGATACGCGCGCGGTGGCCGGACCCCGTCGCGTCCGCTGACCTCGGCGGCGGTTTGGAACCGACAGATGACAATATTTTCCAAGCAGAGACGGCGACCCTGCTGAGCGGCGCGGTGATTGAGAACAGCGCGGGTGGGTATACCGGCGAGGGATATGTCGTTTTACGCGGAGCCGGCTCGTCCGCGACGATCCCCGTGTACGCGCCCACAAGCGTCCGGTTCAGACTTCAGCTGACGTACGCCAATGGGACCGGCGCGCCCGCGCCGTGCGATCTGTACGTCAACGGGGTCAAGAAGTACACATACGCGCTGGGGCCGACCGGAGGCGACGGCCTCTGGCGGTCCGAGCAGACCGACGAGATTACGATGCTGACGGGGACGAATATGCTCCTGATCGAGTCCCAGTCGGGCGTCGTCAGTCTTGACAAGATCGAGATCATCGGCGGCATGGGCTACCTCGATGCGGAGGCGCCTGTCGTGAACGGCACGTCTCCGGGGGACGGCGGCCGATGGACGGGCGGCGTGTCGGCGTATTATTCCGAGTCCGTCGCGGCCGGCCCGGGGAGCGTCACGGTCACGGACGGCACGCACGTCATCCCGTCGGGCTTCACGGTGGAGGGCGCCAAGCTGGCCGTGACGCTGGACCCGTCGCGGCTACAGAGTGGCGTGACGTATACGGTGACGATCGGGCCGGACGCGGCGCTGGACCTGTCGGGCAACGGGCTGGTCGAACCGTACGTGTTCACCTTCCTCGTGCCGCCCGCAAACTACGACGACCTGTCGATCGCGTACAGCGGGGCCTGGACGGATACAGGGACGGCGAAAACCGCCGGTGCGGGCGCGTCGCTGGATTTCTGGTATTACGGGGACGAGTGCGTGCTCCGCGCCGCCCAGAGCGGCGGCGCCTCCGTCAACGTCTGGTTTGACGACGCGCTCATGCCGGAGACCGTGACGCTAACGGACGGCGGCGGCCAAACCGCCGCGTTCTTCAGCGCGGGAGCGCGGCCGTACGGCCTGCACTGCGTGAAAGTGGAGGTGACGTCGGGCACGCTCGCCTTCGTGGGAGCGAACGTCAACACCGCGCTTGTGAGCCATCCGCTTTCGAAGGCGGGCTGGACGGCGACGGGCGTCCGGGACAAATACCCCGCCAGCGACGGCCTTGCCCACATCGTCGACGGCAACCGCGCTTCGCGCTGGACATCGGGCGAGGTGCAGGTAGGCGCCAACCGCGACTGGTTCGCCATCGAATTCAGCGAGCCGCTTGAGATCAACGCGCTGCTGCTGGTGTGCCGTCAGTCCAACGTAGGCAGCGACATACTGGACTATACGCGGGCGTACGAGTGTTTCGTCTCCGACGACGGCGTCAATTGGAGCGGTCCCGTGGCCGCGGGGCCCGGTTCGCCGATGTTTACGAACATCATCTTCCCGACGCGGACGACCCGTTTTGTCAAGGTCGTCCAGACCGGCAACGCTCCGGGCGATTGGTGGAGCGTCTACGAGGCCTACGGCTTCAGGCTCCCCGACGAACTGGCCCCCAAGATGCCGCTGCCGTCCGCCCCGACCGGTCTCACGGCGGTACGGCTCAACCAGCAGATACAGCTTACCTGGGATGCGCCCCGCGGCAGCGCGGGCGTGTCGCGCTACCGCGTGTACCGCGACGACGTGCTCGCCGGGTACGCGTCGGGGCTGGGTTACGTCGACATACTGGGCGCGGGCGACGACACGGCGCACATTTACACGGTCAGGGCCATAGACGCGTTTGACAACGCGTCCGCCCCGTCGGCGGCCGTGGCCGCGTCGACCGACCCCGGCGCCGTGGACCTGCCGCGCGCGGGCTGGCGAGCCGACGCCTCCCACAGCCACGCGACGACGGCGCCGCAGCTGGCCGTCGACGCCGATCCGGAGTCGCGCTGGACGGCCGGTGCGGGCGTGGCGCCCGGCATGTGGTTCACGGTGGACATGGGGCTCTCGTTCAAATTCAACGCGATCACCGTGAAAGGCAATGCGACGGACTACCCGACGGCGTACGAGATCGTGTCGTCCGATGACGGCGTGCACTGGTCCGTGCCGCTGGCCGCTGGCACCGGCGCGCCGGGCACGATCGACATCGTCCTGGCCGAGGCCGCGACGGCCCGGTATATTAGAATCAACCAGACGGGGGCGGCCCGCGGCGACTGGTGGTCGATCTACGACATCAACGCGGCGCTACGCGACGACCTGGGCAGCCCGCACGAGGTGAGCGCCGCCGGGTACAACGGTTTCATCCGCGTGGATTGGTTTGCGCCGTCCGAGGTCTTCTTCGCGGCGCATCACTACGACGTCTACCGCGACGGCGCGCTGGTGCGGGGCGGTCTGGCCGATACGCGCTACGTGGACACGGACGTCCGCCCGAACAAAATATACACCTACGAGATCGTCGCGGTCGCCTCGGGCGGTGAGAACACGCCCAAGTCGGAGCCGGCGCGCGCCCGCTGCCGGGCGGAGAACACGCAGATCCCCAGGAACAACTGGTCGGCCGACGCGAGTGCGTTTCACCCCTCGCACCCGCCCGCGCTCGTGCTCGACGACATCGATGTGCCGGACGACCGGACGAAATGGTCGACCGGCGCGCGGCAGGACGGCTCGCAGGTTTTCTACCTGCACCTGAACGACGTCTATCCCGTGAACACACTCCGGATCTCAAGCGATTCGAACGACTACGGGCGCCAGTACGAGATCAAGGCGCTGGTCGGCGGCGCGTGGAAGACGGTGGCCGCGAACGTCGCCGGGCAGCCGGGGCTGCAGGAGATCCGCTTTGACCAAGTGTACACAGACGACTTGCAGATCTGCAACACAGGGACCACCGGCTCGCAGTGGTGGGCGATCTATGAGCTGTACGCCTTCAACATCGCCGCTCCCGCACCTGTCTGGTCGATCGACGACGCGGCGGTTTCGGCCGCCGGCGTTTCGGTGACCGTCAGTCGCGGCGCCGACCAGGCGGCCGCCCATGTGATCGTCGCCGCGTATGCCGCAGACGGCAGGCTGCTCGCGACCGAGATCAAACCCGTGACGGCGGACGGTGTCTACCCGTTCTCCGCGCCGCCGCCCGGCGCGGCGCGCGTCCGAGCCTTTCTGTGGGACGACGCATACGCGCCGCTTGACGCGCCCTATTTCTCCCCCAGCATCTTCGCCCAGCGGCGGGGGTAGGCGTGGGGCGTGGGGTGGCGTTTGGGGATGACGATGAGCGTGTGCGTGATCTCCGGCGTGAGCGCGTAGCGGTGAATCTCCGCCGCGCCGCCGCCCAAGGCCTCGATCCGCCCGGCGGCGGCGGCGGCCTCATCGTCGCAGTCGCCGCCCTTCATCGCGAGAAACACGCCGCCGGGTTTTACAAAGGGCAGACACAGCTCGCAGAGCACCGGCAAAAAGGCCACGCCCCGCGCTACGGCCACGTCGTAGGTGTCGCGAAAACCGGGGCGGCGCGCCTGCTCCTCGGCCCGCGCGGCGACGCAGACCACGTCGGCAAGCCCCAATTCCGCACACACCCGCCGCAGAAAATCCACCTTCTTGGCGGTGGCGTCCAACAGCGTCAGCCGGATCGAGGGGTCCTGAATCTTCAGCGGGATCCCCGGCAGGCCGCCGCCGCTGCCGACGTCGATGACGGATTTCTCGGCCAGAGGATACAGCGCCGGCAGCGCCAGTGCGTCGCGGATGTGCCGGACGGCGGCGGTCTCCTCGTCCCGGACGGCCGTCAGGTTGAGCGTTTGGTTCTGCGCCAGCAGACGCGTCAGGTAGGCTCTCATTGCCTCCGTCATGACGAGCGCCCCAGGTGAATCATCAGCGCGGTCATGTCGGCGGGACTGACGCCCGGGATGCGCGCGGCCTGGCCCAGCGACGCCGGACGCACGCGGTCCAGTTTCTGCCGGGCTTCCAGCCGGAGACCACGGATTGAGGCATAGTCGATGTCCGCAGGCAGGCGGCGGGTCTCCTCCCGCTGAAACCGCGCCACTTGGGCTTCTTGGCGTTTGAGATAGCCCTCGTAGCGCAGCGCGATCTCCACCTGCTCGCGCACCGCAAAGGGCAGCGGCGGCCGAGCCGGGTCGAAGGGGGCGAGCGCCTCGTAGGATAACTCGGGGCGCCGCACAAGGTCGGACAGGCGTGCGCCGGCGACCGGCACGGCGCTGCCGTGCGCGCGCAAAAAAACGGCGAAGGCCTCGGAGGGCGGGACCACGGCGGCGGAGAGCCGCGCGATCTCGCGCGAAACCTGCGCGTATTTTTCCGTCGTACAGCGGTGACGCTCCTCCGAGATAAGGCCGATGCGGCGCCCGATCGGCGTCAGGCGGGCGTCGGCGTTGTCCTGCCGCAGCAACAGACGGTACTCCGACCGGGAGGTCATCATGCGGTAGGGCTCGTCGGTGCCGCGCGTCACCAGATCGTCGACCAGTGTACCGATGTAGGACGAGGCGCGGTCCAGGTGCAGCGGCGTCTCTCCCCGCAGTGCCCGAGCGGCGTTGATCCCGGCGACAAGGCCCTGCGCCGCCGCCTCTTCGTAACCGGAGGTGCCGCAGATCTGCCCGGCGCAATAGAGGCCCGGCGCGGCGCGCGCCTCCAGCGCGGGGGTCAGGCAGAGCGGATCGAGGCAGTCGTACTCGATGGCGTAGGCGGGCCGCGTCATCTCGGCGCGCCGCAACCCCGGGATGGAGTGCAGCACCTTGAGCTGAACCTCCTCCGGCAGCGACGAGGACAGCCCCTGCAGATACAGTTCCTCGGTGTCGAGCCCCGTCGGCTCGACAAACAGCGGGTGGCGGCGTTTGTCTGCAAAACGCACTACCTTGTCCTCGATGGAGGGGCAATAGCGCGCCCCGACGCCCTGGATGACGCCGGCATAAAGCGGACTCAGGTGGAGGTTTTCACGAATGATGGCGTGCGTCTCGGGTGTCGTCCACGTGAGGTGGCAGACCGCCCGGTTGCGCGGTCTTTTCGCCGTCTCAAAAGAGAAGGGGGGGGCGTCGTCGTCACCCGGCTGAAGTTCCATCTCGGAGAAATCCACACTGCGCGCGTTGACGCGGGGCGGCGTACCGGTCTTGAAGCGTTGGAGCGGGAGCTCAAACGCCCGCAGCACGTCGGAGAGGCGGGTGGATGGCATCAATCCGTCCGGGCCGCTCGCTCGCACCGAGGCGCCGGTGATCACGCGAGAGTTTAAGTAGGTGCCCGCCGCGACGACGGCCGCGCGCACCGCATACCGCGCGCCCAGCGCCGTCTCCACCCAGGCGACGGGCCCGCCGGCGGGCCCCAGGTCGACGATCTCGGCCTGCTTGAGGCAGAGGTTTGGAGTGCGCTCCAAAAGGACCTTCATGTGCGCGCCGTACCGGCGCCGGTCGGCCTGCGCGCGCAGGCTGTGCACCGCGGGGCCCTTGCCCCGGTTGAGCAGTCGGTATTGGATGCAACACGCATCGGCCGCTCGGCCCATCTCGCCACCCAGCGCGTCGATCTCCCGCACCAGGTGGCCCTTGGCTGTGCCGCCGATGGCCGGATTGCAGGGAAGATTGGCCACCGCGTCGAGATGCATGGCAAACAGCACGACCCGCAAACCCAAACGGGCGCCGGCCAATGCCGCCTCAATTCCGGCATGACCGGCGCCGATCACAGCGATGTCAAATTGTCCCGCGTCGAAGGCCATGGAGATCCTTCCTCACGTCAAATCGATTCCCCCGTCAGGGAACGGTATACATACCCTGCGCGTTCACGAGCAGCCAGCCGAGGCCCTCCCGGCCGCCGGCGGCGTCCAGGGAGATCTGCAGCGTCTCCGGCGGCAGGTCCTCCGGGACCGTCAGCACTGGCACCAGCTTGACCGAGAGCCGGTCCGCGGGCGTCACGGCGGATACGGCCGCCAGAATGGGGGCGAACGACGCGCCCGTGTCGGTCAGCGGCGCCGCCGCGTATATCCGATCAAAGACCGCCGCCAGCGCCGTCAGCCGCTGGCCGCCGAGGGGATCTTCCCCCGTCTGCGCCGTCTTTTCTTCCAACATGACAGACAACGCCACATGCGAGGAGGCCAGTCGATCTGCCGCCTCCCGCGCGAAGCTCTCCAGCGCGTCGCTGCGCGGAGTGTCTTCATAGACCCCGTAGCTGATGGCGCTGAGGGACCCCCGCGCAGGAAAGGTGAAGCGATCCAGCAAGATCTCGTCCACGCCCAGCCCGGCCACCTCCGTGATCAGTCCCAGCAGATAGGTCCGGGCCGGCTCCTTGTACGGGTCCAGCCAGCGCGAACGGGTGTTGTCGAGCCAGTTGACCCCGGAGACATGCTTGATGCCCACGGACTGTTCCTGCTGCGGTACCGCGGCGTCTTTGAACAGGGACAGAGCGGCCACCACGTAGATCCCGTCGCGCCGCAGCGCGCGGATATGCGCGGCGGCGGTGTCCGTCTCGGCGCTCACTTGGGCTTGGATTGCAAACGGCATCGACGAGCGAAACGCCAACAGGCCGCTCTCGGCCTTGAGTTCCAGCACCAGCGCGTCGATCGGACCGCCGGCCGCCGCCTGCGCGCGGAGTGTGTCGAGGCCGTCCTCCGTCTGCAGCAGCGCGATCGGCGCGTACAGGGCGTGAAAAGACCGCTCGACGCCGGGTGTCGGCGTGGGCGCCGGCGTCGGTGTCGGGGTGTCGGGCGGGGGTACGGACGCCGCCCAGGCGGGCAGGTCTGCGCCGGAGGGCGTGGGGAGCGGTTCCGTGCGCCACCGATTTAAAAAAGGGATGTCAAAATACACGCGGCCATCCGGCGTATACACAAGATAATTGGGCAATACCAAAAGGCCGGCAACCAGCGCCAACGCCAGCGCGGCCGAAATCACCACCAGTGCCGTCACGCCTTTGCGGCGACGGCTGCGGCCCCGATACCGATTTCTGCTTTCCAATTCCGACGACCTCGCTTCCGGCTCTGCCGGTATTGGCGTGCCCGTTGGCGTGCGCACCGCGCGCCGAGGGCGACCGTCGTTATTGTATCGCAAATTCCGCGCGCTGTCAATTCTCCACGTACTCGGCGCCGCGGACGTCGAGGACTTCGAGGTCGGTCAGACGCACGCGCAGATACGACGCGCCGTCTTCGTCGTAGGTCTCCAGTACGCCGGTGACCGCCACCCAGTCGTTGAGGGTCGGATAGTCTTGATCCCAGATGACCTCGAAGCCGGCGCTCTGGTCATATCCGCAGCAGCCGGGGCCGTTGCGGAGCACGAGACGGTAGACGTTGCCGGTGAACTCGTCGGCATACTCGTCGAAAAACCCCTCATAGCGGAGCGTTTTGCCAAGATAATCCTCGGCGTTTAGGTAGATGTCGTTCGTCTGGGCGATGAAAAGTTTCTCTCTGATCTCAACGACGTCGCCCACCGGCGTCGGGAGGGCTACAGCGTGGAGGGCGGAGGGGGCGGTGGGCGTCAGAGGTGCGTTTGGATCGGCCTCCGAGACCGCGCCGGGGGACGGCGCCGGGTCGGGCGAGACGAAGGCAGGGTCGGAGACGGAGATGCTCTGTGTCCCCGCGCCGTTGCGGACGCCGACCGACGCGGAGGTGGATGCGCAGCCCGCCAGCAGGCAGAGGCAGAAAAACAGCGGCATACAACGCTTCATAAATCGTCACTCCTGAATGGAAAATTTTGTAAAACAAGACGACATAAAAGGACAGAAGACGCGCGCCCGACGGGCTTTGCGCGTCTCTGTCCGCTATCCATTCAGTTGTTCCGTCTGACCTCCAAACACACTAGGGACGACCGCGGAGAGCCGGCGGCGGCGAGGCGGCGGCGCGCGCCCGCAGCCGACGTGACCGCAGCCAGGCCCGCCGACGCCAACAGGGCGCATCCGAGTTGCGCGAGCAAGCTGCGGGCCGCCGTCAGATGGCGGCAGACGTGACAGCCTTCGCCGGCGCAGGTGTGGTCCGCGCCCTCCGCGAGGTACGCGAGCGAGAAGACGGCCGCTGCGGTCAGCAGCACGCAGAGCGCGAGCACCCATCGCCTATATTTCACGGCGCGTCCCCCCTTTCCGGCTGCCGGTGTTTCGCCGAAGTTTATCACCGTCATTGTATCACCGCACCCGGGGTCCCGTCAAGAAGACCTCGGGTGATGGGTGGGTAGTTTTTTGGGAGAATCGGGTATTTTTTCGGAAGAACCACCAAGGCACAAGAGGGGGCCGTCCCTTTTGTGTCCGCCCTGTGCCTTTGTATCTGTCCCGCAAAATCATACAAAAATGTCAGCCGATTGCCGTGCATGTCGTAAATGGCCTTGAACGGCGGCGGGATCTGTGATATGGTACTAGGTAAGACAGCGATTAAGGAGAGTCTCCCATGTCGAAGATCCACACCCTGGATCCCCATGTGGCCGACCTCATCGCCGCCGGCGAGGTGGTTGAACGGCCGGCGGCGGCGGTCAAGGAGCTCATCGAAAACGCCATCGACGCAGGCGCTACGGCCGTGACGGTCGAGTCGGCCGGCGGCGGCGTGCGGTTGCTGCGGGTGACCGACAACGGGGAAGGCATGGAACCGGAGGACGCACAGGCGGCGTTTCTGCGCCACGCCACGAGTAAGATCCGCTCGGCGGAGGACTTGACGGCGGTGCACACGCTGGGGTTTCGCGGCGAGGCGCTGGCTGCCATCGCCGCCGTGAGCCGCGTGCAGCTCATCACGCGCGCCCGTGCCCGCGCGCTCGGCACGGCGCTCACACTGGAGGCCGGCGCGGTGACCGGCAGCCGGGAGACCGGCTGCCCCGAAGGGACGACCCTCGTGGTGCGTGACCTCTTTTACAACACGCCGGCCCGGCAGAAGTTTCTCAAAAAGGACACGACGGAGTCGGCTCACGTACAGGCGGTGGTGCAGCGAGCTGCGCTCTCCCACCCGGAGATCTCCTTTCAATATGTGCGTGACGGCCGCCAGGCGCTGCACACTCCGGGCGACGGAAACCTGCGTTCCTGCCTCTACAGCGTGTTCGGACGGGCGTTTGCGGAGGGGCTGTGCGAGGTGCCATCCTGCGAACAGGGCGGGGTCCGCGTGTGGGGGTATGTCAGCCGTCCCGAGAAGGCGCCGGGCAGCCGTCAGGCGCAGCACATCTTGGTGGCCGGCCGGCCGGTGCGTTCCCACACGGTGACGGCGGCGTTGGAGGAAGCGGGCCGCCATGCCGTCATGGTCGGGCGGTACCCGGCCTGTGTGCTGCATCTGGACTTGCCGCCCTCCGCCTATGATGTCAACGTCCACCCCGCCAAGAGCGAGATCAAGTTCTCCTCAGAGCGGACGGTGTTCGACGCGGTGTTTTACGCCGTGCGCGGCGCGCTGTCGGCGCTCGATAGGCCCATGTGGGAGACGCCCCCGCCCGCGGCGCGGGCACCCCGCGCGGCGTTTCACGCCGAGGCCCGGCCCCGGCCGGACGCCTTTCGTACCATGACGGCGGAGCAGTACCGCGCGCAGGCGGACACCCCGGCCGCGCCGCCTCCGGTGCTGGCGGCCGGCCCGGTCCAGCAGTCGGCGCGGGCCTCTTACGCATCCCCTGCCGCGGAGCTGCCGGGCGCTGCCGCGCTGCCGCTCAACCGGCCGCACGTCGGCGGGTACGCGGCCGCGCCGCCCGAGGAGCGCCGCCCGGTGGCAGCCCAGGAGGCCGCGGCGCCGCCCCTATCCTGGCGTTTTGTGGGCGAGGTGCTGGACGGGATCCTCATCGTGGAAGAGGCCGGCGGGATTCTTCTGATCGACAAACACGCTGCGCACGAGCGCATTGTCTTCAATCGGCTGAAGGAGAAAGAGACGGTGCAGATGGCCCAGGTACTGCTGACGCCGCTGGTCCTGACGCCCCCGCCCGCGGCGGCGGCGGCGCTGCTGGAACACGCGGAGATGCTCTCCGAGATGGGCTTTTTGCTGGAGGACTTTGGCGACGGCGCGCTGCTGGTCCGCGAGGCGCCGGCCGATGTGGACGCCGCGGCGCTGCCCGCGCTGCTCGACGAGGTGTCCGAGCGGCTGCGGGAAGGCCGCCGGGACCCGGCGCCCCGCCTCTTCGACGATATCCTGCACATGGTGGCTTGCCGGTCGGCCGTCAAATTGGGGCGGCGTTCCCACCCCGGGGAGGCGGAGGCGCTGGCGGTCCGCGTTGCGGAGGACCCCGCGCTGCGCCACTGTCCGCACGGCCGCCCGGTGGCGATCTCGATCAGTCGCGCCGATATGATGCGGCAGTTCAAACGGCAATGAAAGAGTCAATGCGGCGGCAGCTGCTGATTTGTCTGGTGGGACCCACCGCCGTCGGGAAGACGGCGCTCTCCTGTGAACTCGCCCGGGCGTTTGACGGTGAGGTGATCTCGTGTGATTCCCGGCAGATCTACCGGGGCATGGACGTCGGTACGGCCAAACCCACGATGGAGGAGAGACGAGACGTCCCGCACCACATGATCGATGTGGCCGACCCCCGGGAGGACTACTCCGCTGCCCGCTACGCCGCCGAGGCGACTCAGGCGGTCGAACGGGTGTTGGCGCGGGGGCGGCTGCCCATTGTGACGGGCGGTACGGGGCTCTACCTGCGCGCGCTCGTGACCGGTATGTACGGCGATGCGGGCGACGGCGGCGCCTCGGGTTCCGGCGGCGCCGCGCGGATCTACTGGCAGGCCTATCTTGAGATGTACGGAGAGGAGCGGCTCTTGGAGGCGTTGCGGGCGGTCGATGGAGAGACGGCCGGGCGGCTCCACCAGCGGGACCATGTGCGGGTCGTCAGAGCCCTGGAGGTCTTCACCGAGACCGGTGTCACGATGGCGGAGCATTTGCGTCGGAGCGTTCGGCGTCCGCGGCGTTTTGAGACGCTGACGATCGGTCTGCGGCGCGACCGGACCCGGCTGTATGGGCGCATCGACGCGCGCGTGGACGAGATGATGTCCCTTGGTTTTTTGGAGGAGGTGCGCCGGCTGCGGGATGCGGGCGTGCCGACGGACGTCCCCGCGATGAACGCCATCGGGTATCGGGAGCTGAGCGAAGTATTGGATGGACAGGCCACGCTGACGGAGGCCGTCGCGCGGATCAAACAAGCCACCCGGCGCTACGCCAAACGGCAGATCACTTGGTTTGCCCACCAGTGGGATGCGGAGTGGTTGGATGCCGGCGTGGGAAATCTCCTGGCGGCCTCGACTGAAATCGTGGAGAAATCTATTTTGTCCTGAGGTATGATGGGGACAATGGCCGGTCGGCGGGGCCGTCGGTTGGCCATTCCGGCGGCGGGACGCCCGAAAGGGGCCAGGCCCGCGCCGTCGTTTGACGTTGGGAAGGAGTTCATGTATGCAAAGAACGACAAATTATCAAGATCTGTTCCTCAACCAGTTTCGCCGGGATCACCAGAATGTCACAGTCTTTCTAGTCAACGGATTTCAAATCAAGGGCGTGGTGCGCGCCTTTGACAACTTCACGGTGGTGATGGAGGCCGACGGCCGGCAGCAGCTCATTTACAAACACGCCATCTCCACGATCATTCCCCTCCGCCCCGTGCCGCTGCCTGTCGAGTCCCCCGCCCCGCAGGAAACGCCCGCCCGACCGGTCGGATGAGCGCGCCATGAAAAAGCAGGGGATCTGGGTCACGCGCTTTGTGTTTCTGCTGCTCTTTGTTTTTGTGGTGGCCTTCATGGGCTACCACATCACCGATGCTTTCAACGACCCGGTGGGTACGGTAAACGCCGTGCTGTACACGGTGGAGGAGACGTTGGAGACAAACGGCGTCTTCGTGCGCGATGAGCGCACGCTGCCGCTGACGGACGGGATCGTCGAGACGCGGGTGGCGGAGGGTGCGCGGGTAGCGCGGGGGGAGACGTTGGCCGTGGTTTACCGAGACCCCTCGGCCCAGGGTGCGTTTGAAGAGCTGCGGCGGCTCTCTGAGCGCATCGAGCAGCTCTCCTACATCCGCCGGCGTGCGGTCGACATCACAAACCCGGCGGCGCTGGACGAGATGATCCGGGACAGCGTGCTGGCCGTCATCGACGCCGTCGATAGGGGCGATCTGCGGGATCTGCGCGGGCAGGATATGGAGATGCGCTCCCTGCTGTACAAACGGGATTATACCTTTGGCGGCGGCGAGGATCTGGACGTGTTGATCGAGCGTCTGGAGGCGGAGTATCAGACAAAGCGGCAGACGGCCGGCTGGGACGTCACCCCCGTGGCGGCGGACAACCCGGGCACTTTCAGCCGGATCGTGGACGGGTACGAGTCCGTCCTCACGCCGGCGGCGCTCAGCGGGATGACGGCCGAAGACCTGGCCGCGTTTCTCCGGCGCCCGCCGCCGGCGGGCGCGGAGGCCCACCTGGGAAAGCTGATCTCCGGGTTCACGTGGCAGTATGCGGCCGTCGTCCCGGAGGCGGAATCCCAGGGCCTTACACCGGGCGCGTGGGTCGAGATGCGCGTCGGCCCGGACGAGTACCAGGCGCAGGCGCGCGTCAAACGGGTGGAACCGGCGGCGGACGGCACATGTCTGCTCGTATTGGAGAGCGACCGGGACATGCGCTATTTCGCGGGCCTGCGCCTCCAGAGCGTGCGCATCTTGCGGGAGACTCACACGGGGATCCGCATCCCCCGTGAGTCCACCCGCATGGACACGGAGAAGGGGCCGGGGGTGTACTGCCAGGTGCTGAACCAGGCGCAGTTTAAGCCGATCGAGATCCTGCTTGAGCGGGGCAACTATTACCTCGTCGCCTATACGCCGGAGAAAAGCGGCGCCCTGCTGCCGGGAGACGAGATCATCGTCCGAGCCAAAGATCTGTTTGACGGCAAAGTGCTGTCGTGAGAGTGTCCGGCATGTCGGCGGCCATGAGGGAAATTGAGAGAGAAAGAGGGATTCAGATGGGTGATGCGGCGGACATCGCCGAACGTGTTGCCGCGATTCGGCGTCGGATGGAACAAGCCGCGCGGGAGGCCGGCCGGCCCGGGGCGCTGTTGGTGGCCGCCGCGAAGACGGCGGACGCCGGGGCTGTACGGGCCGCCGTAGCGGCCGGGGTGGACGCCGTGGGCGAAAACCGCGTGCAAGAGATGCTCGCCAAGGACGCCCAGGGCGCCTACGCGGGCGCGCCGCTGCATTTCATCGGGCGCCTGCAGCGCAATAAGGTGGCAAAGCTCGTTGGGCGCGTGGCGCTGCTCCAGTCGGTGGATTCCCCCGCGCTGGCGGAGGCCGTCGACGCCCAGGCGGAGAAGACGGGGCGCCGGCAGGCGGTTTTGCTGGAAGTGAACGTCGGGGGAGAGGCGACAAAATCCGGCTGGACGCCGGAAGCGCTTTGGACAAGCCTCGAGAGCCTGTCTTCTTTGCGGCACATACAGATCCGGGGTCTCATGTGCATCCCGCCGCCGCGCGCGGCGATAGGGGGTACACAATATTTTGTGGTGATGAGACAACTATATATTGACATTGGGCGAAAAAACATAGATAATATCGGTATGGACATTTTGTCTATGGGTATGAGCGACGACTTTGAGGAAGCCGTCCGCGCCGGCGCTACGATGGTGAGAGTAGGTTCCGCGCTGTTCGGGCCGCGCACCTGAGGGTTCGGCGGGGCTTTCCGGTCCGTTGGGGCGCCCCGGCTCACATCACATCATATCTTTCTTAACGGAGGAGGAAAATTATGGGCTTGCTGGATGAACTCAAGCGCCTGGCGCATCCGTATTCGGAGGAGGAAGAGGATTTTGACGACTTTATCCCCAACCGGAGCGGACACACGACCTCGGCGTCCGAATCCGCGCACCGGGACACCAAAGTGGTCACCATTCCCACGACGACGCAGCTTCAGGTGGTGCTTGTGAAGCCGGAGCGCTTCGATAACGCGCCTGAGATCGCCGACCACCTGCGCGAGACGCGCACGGTGGTGCTGAATTTGGAGTCGGCCAACAAAGAGATCGCCCGCCGCCTGGTGGACTTTCTCTCCGGCGTCGCCTACGCGAGAGACGGAAAGATCAAGCGGGTGGCGAACAGCACGTACATCATCACGCCGAACAACGTGGACATCTTGGGAGACCTGATCGACGAGTTGGAAAACAACGGGTTATATTTCTAACGTGGGTTGCACCTGCAACCCACAACCCAAATTCTTGTATTTTGTTGCCGCTTCGCGGCAACAAAATACTAAACGCAATGAGTGCCGGCGCACGAGAGAGATCGCGGCGACACACCCGCATGCGGCGTCCCGTCACAGTGCGGGGATCGTATGCGGGTATGTGTGCGCTAGACACCCAACATGGTGAAAGGGGGCGGCGCGCGTGCTGACACCGCAGGAGGTTCAGGACAAAAAATTCGAAAAAGCCGTGTTCGGGGGGTACGACATGGCGGCTGTCGACGATTTTCTAGAGCAGGTCACGGAGGATTATACGGCCCTATACAAAGAAAATGCCGTGCTGAAGAGCAAGCTCAAGGTGCTGGTCAACACAGTGGAGGAGTACCGCAGTGTGGACGAGTCTATGCGCAAGACGCTGCTCTCGGCCCAGAAGATGGCGGAGGAGTCGGTGACGGAGGCCCAGAGCCAGGCCGACGCGATTTTGCGGCAGGCCCGGCACGAGGCCGACACGCTGGCCCAGCGGCTGCGTGGGGAAAACGAAAATGAGATGCGGCGGCACCACATGCTGCACGAGCAGACCGTCCGTTTCGCCGCCCAGCTTGTCGAGATGTACCGGAAGCAGATGGAGCTTGCGCAAGCGGTGCCCGCGATGATTTTCGAGGCGCCGCCGCCCGTGCCGCCGCCTGTTGCGCCGCCGCCGCCCCCACCGCCGCCGGAGGCCGCAGCGCCCCCGCCCGGCTCGGGCGCGCCGGCCGACGGGGCGGAATCGGCGGTGCAGGAAATCCTCTTCACCCCCGGCGGCGTGCTGCCGGAGGAGAATCCGGAGGAGGACACGGTGGTGCCTCGTCCGCGTTTTGAGTTTCCGAACATCCAGCACCAGTTCGGCCAGCAGTACGTCGGCCATGGGGACACGCGGGAGCGCCCGTAGTATAGAGGCTAGAAAGCTGGCAAACCGTTGCTAGCGGACGAACTGGGACGCGCAGGAGCGCCCATATGTGGAGGAGAGTTGTCCATGCCGCGCGACTACAATGACACGATACGCCTGCCCAAGACGGAGTTTCCGATGCGGGCCTCTCTGGCGCAGCGGGAGCCGGCCATGCTGGCAAAGTGGCAGGCGGAGCGTCTGTATGAGACCCTGATGGAGAAGAACGCCGGCTGTCCGCGCTATGTGTTGCACGACGGCCCGCCTTTTTCCAACAATGACATCCATGTCGGCACCGCCATGAACAAGATTCTAAAGGATTTTGTGCTGCGTTACAAGAATATGACCGGCTTTCAGGCCCACTATGTCCCCGGGTGGGACAACCACGGGCTGCCGATCGAGAGCCAGATCTTAAAGAGCGGCGGGGTCAGCCGGAAGGAGATCTCCGTCCCGGCGTTTCGGGACAAATGCCGCGACTTTGCGATGAAATATGTGGAGAGACAGCGCGACCAGTTCGTGCGTCTGGGCATTTTGGGCGACTGGGACAACCCCTATCTGACGATGGACCCGGCCTTTGAGGCCGCGGAGACGCGCATCTTCGGGACGATGTACGAGAAGGGCTACATCTATCGAGGCCTAAAGCCTGTCTATTGGTGCCCGCACGACGAGACGGCGCTGGCCGAGGCCGAGATCGAATACCAGGACGACCCCTGCGACTCCATCTATGTGAAATTCCGCGTCGAGGACGACAGGGGCCTCTTTAAGACGCCGGACGGCGCGTCGCCCGTTTTCATCGTCATCTGGACGACCACGACGTGGACGCTGCCCGGCAATGTGGCTGTCAGTCTGCATCCCCGCTTCGACTACGGGCTCTACCGCGTGGGCGGAGAGCGGTTTGTGGTGGCCGAGGCGCTGTTTGAAAATGTGGCCGCCGCCGCCGGGTGGACCGGCGCCGAGAAGCTGGCTGTTTTCAAGGGCGCCCAGCTTGAGCGCGTGACAACGCGCCACCCGTTCCTGGACCGGGAGAGCCTTGTGATTCTCGGCGAGCATGTGACGGCGGAGAGCGGTACGGGCTGTGTCCACACCGCCCCGGGCCACGGTCTGGAGGACTACTTTGCCTGCAAGCCCTACGACCTGCCGATCCCGGTGCCGGTGGACGCGCGCGGGCACCTGACGGATGAAGCCGGGCCTTTTGCCGGGTTGTATTACGAGAAGGCGAACGCCGCCATTCTGGACGACCTGCGCGCCCGCGGAGCGCTGCTGGCCGTGGCGCCGCTCACGCATACCTATCCGCACTGCTGGCGCTGCAAGCATCCGGTGGTCTACCGGGCGACGCAGCAGTGGTTTGCGTCCGTGGATGCGATGAAAGCGGATGTGCTGCGGACGGTGAGGGACGTCACCTGGGTGCCTGGCTGGGGCGCGGAACGCATGGAGACGATGGTGCGCGAGCGCGCCGACTGGTGCATCTCCCGTCAGCGTCACTGGGGGTTGCCCATCCCCGTCTTCTACTGCGCCGCCTGTGCCGCGCCGCACATCACGCCGGAGAGCATCGGCGCCGTGGCGGCGCTCTTTGCCCGCGAGGGCTCAAATGCCTGGTACATCCGGCCGGCGTCCGAGATTCTGCCCGCCGGGACGGTCTGCGCGGCCTGCGGACACACGACATTCATCAAGGAAACCGACACGTTGGACGGCTGGTTCGACTCCGGTTCCACCCATGCGGCGGTGCTGCGGACAAACCCTGCGCTCACCTGGCCCGCCGACCTCTATCTGGAGGGCGGAGACCAATACCGCGGCTGGTTTCAGTCGTCGCTGCTGACGGCCGTCGCCACGAGCGGACAGGCTCCCTACCGGACTGTGGTGACCCACGGCTGGACCGTGGACGGCGAGGGCCGAAAGATGTCCAAGTCGCTCGGCAATACGGTGACGCCGGCCGACATCGTCGGACGCTACGGCGCGGACCTGCTGCGTCTGTGGACGGCGTCCTCGGATTATCACAACGACATGCGCATCTCGGAGGCCCTGCTGCGGCAGCTCTCCGAGATCTATCTAAAGATCCGCAACACGGCCCGGTTCATGCTGGGAAACTTGCACGGCTTCGACCCGGACACGATGATGTGCCCTATCGAGGCGCTCACGCCGCTCGATCGTTTCGTCCTCTCCCGGCTGGCGCGCCTCGTGCAGCGGGTACGCGAGGCGTACGACGGTTTCGAGTACCATCCAATTCTGCACGCTATGCACAACTTCTGTGTAAACGACCTCTCCGGCTTCTACCTCGATATCCTTAAGGACCGGCTGTACTGTGACGCCGAGGACGCGCCCGCGCGCCGCGCCGCGCAGTCGACGATGTATATTCTGCTCGACACCCTGGTGCGCCTGCTGGCGCCGCTTTTGGCCTTTACATCCGAGGAGATCTGGGCCGCCATGCCGCACCACGCGGCGGCGGACACGCGTAGCGTGCTGTGCAACCCGATGCCGGAGCCGCCGCCCTTTGTCGTGATGGACGATACCGAAGCGGTGCGCTGGGAGCGGATTGTGGCCCTGCGGGACGAGGTGAACCTGGCGCTGGAGGGCGCCCGGGCCGACAAGCTGATCGGAAAGCCGCTGGAAGCCTATGTCCTGCTCTCGTCGGAGGGGGAGGAGTACGCGTTTTGGCAAAGCGTGCGGGATCTCCTGCCCGCCGTCTGCATCGTGTCCGCCGTGTCGGTCTCGCAGGGGGCGCGGGCCATCCGCGTCGAGCGGGCGCCGGGGGGAAAATGTCCGCGCTGTTGGGGCTATTTTACCGAAGACGGCGGCCATGCGGACCATCCGGGGTTGTGTCCGCGCTGTACCAAGGTCGTGGCAGGATGACGGGTCTCTGGCAGGGACTCTCGGTGCTCGCCATTGTCGGTCTTGACAGGTATATCAAGTATTGGGCGGTGCAGCATCTCGCGGGGCAGACGGTGCAGCCGCTGATCCCCGGCGTCGTGCGCATGATCTATGTCGAAAACCGGGGCGCGGCTTTCGGGCTCCTGACGAATATGCGCTGGTTGTTTTTATTCCTCACGGTGGCGGCTGTCTGCGCCATCCTCTGGGCGCTGCTGCGTCGCTGGCCTCAGACGCCGCTGGGGAGCTGGTCGCTGTGCTTCATTTTGGGCGGCGCGCTGGGGAACTTTGTCGACCGGGCCGCCGCCGGTTATGTGGTGGACATGTTTGAATTTTTGTTTGTCCGATTCGCCATCTTCAATGTGGCCGATATCTTTGTGACGGTGGGCGGCGCGTTGTTTTGCCTCTATCTCCTGTTCCGGCACGACCGGCCCGCCGGGGGAAAGGATGGGGCGGATGCCGCGGCAGTACTTTGAGGCGGCCGCGGCGGACGAGGGCCTCCGTCTGGATGTGCTTCTGGCGCGCTCCGGCACACTTTCCCGGAGCGCGTTCGCGCGCCTCTGTGCGCAGGGCGGGGTGAGTCTCGCCGGCCGGCCGGCGGGAAAGAACCATCGGGTGACGGCGGGGGAGATCTTCGCGGCCGACTGGCCGGATCCGGCGCCAAGCGCCGCCGCCGCGCAGGACATTCCGCTCGACGTTGTGTACGAGGACGAGGATCTCATCGTTGTGAACAAGCCGCGGGGGTTGGTCGTCCATCCGGCGGCGGGGCACGCGACCGGCACGCTGGTCAACGCGCTGCTCCACCACTGCCGGGGCGGCCTGTCCGGCATTGGCGGCGTCGCGCGCCCGGGCATTGTGCACCGGCTGGATAAGGACACGTCGGGCTTGCTGGTGGCCGCCAAGAATGACGCGGCGCACCTTGCCCTCGCCGGGCAGCTCGCCCGGCGTGAGATGACGCGCGTCTATGAGGGCCTGGCGGCAGGCGTCCTGCCCGATGCGCGCGGCACTTGGCAGGGCGCTATCGGGCGGGACCCGAAAAATCGAAAGCGTATGACAGTGACGGTCGCGGGCGGCAAACCGGCCGTCACCCACTACCGGGTGCTGGCGCGCCTGCCGGGCGCGACCCATGTGGAGTGTCGGCTGGAGACCGGCCGCACCCACCAGATCCGAGCGCATCTGCGCGCCGCCGGGCATCCGCTGCTTGGGGACAGTCTTTACGGCGGACCGGACCTGTGGGCGCTGCACGGGCAGTGTTTACACGCCGCTTCGCTGCGGCTGACGCATCCGAGGACCGGCCGGCCGCTGTTGTTCGAAGCCGCCCGGCCGGACTATTTTGCGGCCATGCTGGCGCGTCTGGCGCCGCGGCCCGAGGAGAGGGAGGGGCCCGGGGGCGCATGAACCCGGGGGTGTACAGGAGAAATGGGACAATTTGAGCATATCTTGCTGGCGTCCGATCTGGACGGCACACTTTACAACCGGGCGCGGCAGGTGTCGGAGCCCAACCGGGCCGCGATCCGGCGGTTCACCGAGGCGGGCGGGCGGTTCACCGTGGCCACGGGGCGGGCGATTCAAGCGTTCGCACAGCCGCGCACGGAGATCCCGCTGAACGCCCCGGTCATTTTGGCAAATGGCGCGCTCGTCTGCGACTACGACGAGGGCCGGGTGCTGCGGTCCGTTCCGCTCGCCGGCGACTATCTGTCCGTGTGCGCTTCTGTCCGGGAAGCCTTCCCGGAGGTCGCCGTTGAGGCGCACCTGCTGACGGGGATCTGGGTCGTCGGGAGCAATGGGTCGTCGCGCGCGCATCTCTCCGCCGTCCGGGTCTCCGCCACACAGGCGCCGTCTCTGGCGGACGTCCCGGGCGGCTGGCTGAAGGCGCTGTTTGTGGGCGAAGCGGCGGCGCTGCAGGCGTTGGGCGACTGGTTCCGCCCGCGGTACGGGGGTCGGTACGATCTCTGCTTCTCCCACGCGAACCTGTTGGAGATGCAGCACAAGGAGGCCAACAAGGGCGCGGCGCTGCTTTGGTTGGCCGACGCCCTGTCGATTCCGCGCGCGCGGGTCTTCTGTGTAGGCGATCAGGAGAACGACCTGCCCATGCTGCGCGCGGCGGTCTCCTTTGCCCCGGCAAACGCCGCTCCGGCGGTCCGCGCCGCGGTCCGCCGCATTGTCTCCGACTGCGACGACCACGCCCTCGCGGCCGTCATCGACATTCTGCCGACATTTGTGTGAGAATCGTTGTTTGGCAGTCTGAATCCCGCCAAAGAAAATGTACATTTCTTTGGCCCGCGATGCCATATTACAAAGCCTGATCTTGAAGAAAGCCGACAGTACGACAGGCGGTACGCCCACCGCCTTGCCCGATGAAAAATTCTGCGCCAAAGAGGAGGAGCCCACCTGGGCTCCTCCTCTTTGGCTAAAGTGGCAACTCAAGATTTTTGTTTTTATGGCTGCTTCGCGGCAATAAGGCACGATACAAAGATTTCTTTTTTGGCAAGATTAATACAAAATCGAATGCGCGGCTTGCAATTTCGGCATACAATAACAAATAATGAACAAGATCTAGGAGGCGGGAATTATGAAGAGGAACAAATCCAAGAAAATCATCTCAGTCGTCGTCGCTTTGGCGATGCTCGCGTCAATGTTTACACTTGGCGCTGCCGCGGTGTTCGCTGCCGACTCGGTTGACGAGTTTGCCTGGAACTTCTCGGAATTCACGGTGGGGTATCCGTTTGGCGAAAATATCGCAGCCGAAACGCAAAACACCGTTGGCAAAGGTCAGATATTCTTTGCCAATATTGGGCACAAAGCTTTCACGACAGTTCACTCGGCAGGCGCTTTCGGCACCAACAGCGAAAGTGCCGGCAACATAGTTGCAGACGACCTGAGCACCAAATGGTGTCAGGGTGTTACGGCAAGCAGCGCCTGGTTCATTCTTGACGCCGGCGGATCGGTGAAGGCGCCGTATTACGCCATCCGTGGCGCGAATGACGACATGTCTTATGCATCAACCAGGGTCCTACACACCTGGACAGTCCAGGGCGGCGACAGTGCATCCGGCCCTTGGACGACCATAAGTTCGCCCGGAGCACAGGGCGCCGGCTGGACTTCAAACTATCAGATCAGGATGTTTGACTTCGACAGTGACGCCATTCCGGCAGAAGGTTTCAGGTACTACCGGCTTCAAATAAGCCGTTATGGAAACACTGTCGGCGGCACAGCTCTCGGTACTTCAAGCAACACCATGCAGTTTTCATACTTCGGTCTTGTCACCGGCTACGACATCGTGGGCTCTGACGAGGAAACCAACTATTTATTGCCGCAGGTCGCTTCCGGCGTCAGTTCGTCGTGGGCGGGAAATCGAGCCACGATGAACGGGCCAAACGTTGTTACTGTGAACGGCAAAGTCGCAGACTCCGACAGCGCCGCGATCGCGGCCAAGAGCTACACCACCATCAAAAGCGGCCTGAACGTCACAGTCTATCCTGACACCAAATTTGGTTACATGTTCGCGCCTGAGGGCGTAACCGCAACCATTGCAAGCAATACATACGATTACAAATACCACGGCGCCCACATGTCCGTTGATCTTAAGTTCTCCGACGGCACCCGTCTGAAAGACATACCCGATGCCATAGATCAATACGGCATCGGAATGAACCCGACCGCGCAGGGCGAAGGCAAGGTGCTTAAGACCTACCAATGGAACTATGTGGAAAGTGAACTCGGCAAGTTCGCCGCGGGCAAGGTGATAACGGATATCATTCTCGGCTTTGAAATGCCTGACGCAACCCCGGGCCACAAAGCCGCCGGCTCATTTGACGACATCAAGATTTTCAGAGACGGCAGAGATTACATGCAAATCGAACCGGCGGATTTTGTTGACATCAGACAAGGCGCCAACGCCAGCGGCAACGCGACAGGCGCCCTTATTCCGGCGGTCGCAAGGCCAAACCCGTTCCAGTATTGGGTTCCGACGACAACCGCCCGCAATGATGCCAACAAATACGCGTGGACCAACACCAGTATGCATGGCATCACTACGAGCAAACTGGCCAGCAGACACATGGGCGAGAGACTGACGTTCCTGTTTATGGCCAACTCCACAACAACCGAGTATACAAACACCAACGTCAATAGCGCTGTTAACAACAGCAACGCGAACTTCACGCATGACAACGAGTTCGCCATTTACAACTACCACTACGGCGTCAAGTTCAATGACGACGACGCAAAAGCGCCCGGCGTTACACTGGAAGTCACGCCGACCACATACGGCGCCGTATTCAGGTTTACATTCCCGGCCGACTCTGCTGCCAGAAACGTGCTTCTAGCGGCGCCGCATAGCACCTCCAACAACTACTCCCGTATAACGAACACTACGGGCAATGTGTTCGATGGCTGGTGTCAAAACGGCGCCAACACCAACAGTTCCACGACCGGCAATGGGTCTTTAAGACGCAATTATCTTTACGGTGAGTTTAGCGCGCAGCCCACGTTCTATAGTCCCGCTGCCACCTCAATCAATACGCTCGCCAGCTTCCCAGATCTTGCCAATGGACCGGATGGCTCGACAGTTGTTGAGATGAGGGTTGCCACATCATTCCTGAGTGAGGGACAGGCCAAAAAGAATTTCGGCATGGATATGATTGGCATTGATAAGGATGACGATGTCTCCACTTGGACAGTGGCCGACGGCAAGTGGTTTGAAGCAGTAAAAACGGAAGCAAAGACGGAATGGAACAGGCTCCTCGGATCAGTTAAGATTGAGGACCCGACCGCGAATTACTGGCAGCTCAGCAACTTCTATTCCAAGCTGGCGCGCGCCAATCTGTACCCGACTCTCCTGGCGGAATACACCGGCGAAGGATTGCAGGGCGGTTGGCAGTACGCCAGCCCCTACAGAGGGACTAACGCAACCCCTATCGCCATGGACGGTTATATGATCTATAACGAAGGATGGTGGGATACATTCAAGAGCAAATGGCCGTTGCTCGGTTTCCTGAGGCCCACGGCCACTGCGGATCTCACAGACGGTATCATCCAGCACTATATCGACCAAGATGGCCGCGGCACTTCAAACGGTACGCCTCAGGCGGCAGTATCCAACGGACATGCCGTGCCACGCTGGATCAACCCCGGCGGAAACAACATGATGACCGGAACCAGTTCTGATGCAGTTATCTCCGATATGTTTACAACATACGATATCAACTTCGATAAAGTCATGGAAGGATACTTCTCATGGCTCAAGAGTTCCGCGGTTGTCACGCCAAACGCGGCGTACGGCGGACGCACCGGCTTGCACGAGGGAATTTTCAAAGGGTATCATCCCTGGGGTGTCTCGGCGCCTGCCGGCGGTGGCGGACAGCTTGACACCACATGGTCTTTGGAAGGCTATATCAATGACGCCGCCCAAGTCCATATGCTCAGGAAAATGGCGGCAGAAGTGGATGTAGAAGCCGTCATAGAAGGCTTTAGCGGCGCGTACTGGAAAGACAGATGGCTGGAAGAAGTCGTGTACTACGAAAACCGCGCTAAAAACTATGTCAACCATTTTGACCCGTCGCAGCCGGCCGACTACAACGGTTACGAATTTACGCCCGGTTGGTTCTTGAACAGAAACAGAGACGGAAGCTTCAGAAAGCAAAATCCGCTCAACTGGGGCGGCGGTTACACCGAAGACAACGCATGGCCATACAGAGTATTGGTACCACAAGATGGGCGCGGCCTTGCGAACCTTCTGGGCGGCGCCATGAATCTGCCAGGTCCCAAAGCCCTGCGCATTGCGTTGGACGAAGGGTTTAACGCGGAAGGGATTTCCATGGATTACGTAAGCGGCGGTACGAGCAGCGGAACCGGCGGATACGGCGGATGGATCCATGAAGCCTATGAAAAACGCGAAGTAAAATTGGGCCAGTTCGGCATGTCCAACCAGACCGCATATCATATGCCCTGGATGTATCTGCACAGCGATCAACCGTGGAAGACGCAGTATACGACAAGGACCGCCCTTGCGCGCGCCTACAGCGGCGAGGCAATCGGCTACGGCTACATGGGCGAAGAGGACAATGGAGCATTCGCTTCGTGGTATGTCTGGGCGTCTCTTGGACTGTACCCGCTCGACTTAGGCAGCGGCCAGCTTGTGATCAGTTCGCCGACGTTCCAAAAGATTACCATCACCAATGACAGCGGCAAAAAGATCACCATCAATGCCCCCAATAACAGCTTCGAGAATCTTTACATCCAAAGCATGAAGGTCAACGGCGAGGATTACCGCAAGTTATACCTTGAGGAAGACCTGCTGAAGCAGGATCTGGTTATTGACTATGTCATGGGCCCGACGCCGAATGAGACTTGGTTTCATGAGGCGCCTCCGTCGCTGACAGAAGGCGATGGCGCACCCGACATTCTGACGGACCTGACGTATGAAGGCATCCCGTTACAAAACACGGCGATTCCTGCAAATCAAAGCGGCGCCGTTGTCTCTGTGACCAACATTGCTTTGACGGGCAATGACAGCGCCTATTATCTGTTTGACGACATGTCGTCCAGCACGGGCAACAATTCAGGGCAGCAAATGACAAAAACCACCTACGATGCCAAATTCACAGCGAGAAGCGCAAGCGTCACATATTATGATCCGGCGGCACCCAAAGTTGAGATGTATACGTTGACTTCATCGAATACAGCCAACGCGGATCCGAAGGATTGGATTTTGTCGGCCTCTAACGATGGCATCGAATGGATCGAACTGGATAAGAGAGACGATGAAATCTTCAATTGGAGAAGGTATACACGGCCGTTCGTGATTGACGAGGCGAAACAAGGAAACTACAAGTATTACAAGCTGGATATCATAGACGCTTCGGGTGCCGAAAATCTTATGCTGGCCGAGCTCGAATTCCTGGCCGACCAGTATACGCACGCGGCCCCTGCCGAGGTAAAAATCTATGGAGGCTACCAGTCGGCGGCAGCCGAGTTCAGCTTTAACAACACCGGCGACAGCTACCCGGCTTGGGCTGTCACTGCTGTTTACGATGAAAACAGCATTCTTGCAGAAGCGAAAGCCAATCCTGTTACCGCTGCAGCCGGAGAGTATACCACCCTGCGGTTCCAAATTGGAGAACTGCCGGACGGTTATACGGCGAAGGCGTTTTTGTGGGATGCAGAAAATGCGCCGTTGTGTGAAGCCGCATCCTATGTCTCAAGATAATGTCCCAATATTTTGATTTGGAGATGGGTTAAATGAATAGGAAAAAATCCGCCAAAAAGCTCTGGTCCTTATCGCTTGTTATCGCGGTGGTGCTTGGCTTACTGTCGCCTCTTCCCGTGCTGGCGGATGATCCGCCAGCCGGTCAGGATGGTTTTTATTCGTCGTTCGAGACGACCGATCCCGCGATCAGTCCTGTTGTGGTTTCATCGTCAGGCGTCGGGCATTCTATAACAACAACCGCTACGGTCACGTCGGTGTCTGGGGAGTACACAAATTATGTGGGCATCCCCGCGATTACACCGTCCAATTATGTCAGCAGCTCAGCCAGTGAATTCGTTGACAAGCTCATCGACCGAAACACATCCACAAAGTTGTGTCTTACGGGTGTTACGGGCGATGTAGGCAACAACGCAAGAGTGGTGTGTCCGGTTTCGCTTACGTTTCAGTACGATTCACCGATCACGCCAAAAGCTTATTACATATCGGGCGGCGACGACGACATGAGCCAGAGTGGTCGCGTCCTCAACACGTGGGTTGTCGAGGGCTCCAACGACAATACAAATTGGGTTGAGCTCGACTCGCGCGGACCAATAGCCTGGACGTCGAATTTGCAGGTACAGAACTTCACGGTAAGGAGCAATTTAGGTTCTTACAGCTATATACGTCTGCGTGTTCTTAAAAGAGGCACCGGAAATGGCGTGACTACCGGTGGAATCATTCAGTTTTCCGGCTTTGGTATGTATTCTGACGTTGTCACGCAAGGCGTTGACGGCACCACCAATTATGATGGTTTTCAGGTGTCAGTAGGGGAAGGCCCCGCACAGCTCTGGGGCAACACAAGTTCCAGGGCGAACCTCGGCTGGACAGACTCCAAAGCGCTTAAGGTCAGCGGCAAAAAACAGGCTGTGAGCGCCGATGCTTACCAGACTATCTACGACAACGTCGACGTAACAATTGCCTCCAATACCAAGCTGTCTTACATGGTGCTGCCGTACATCGACGCGGACGTTCAGGCGAATGAATACGATGACGAGTACACCAGCAACTACGCCGCAATCGATCTCAAGTTTGACGACGGAACATATCTGCGCGATTATGGCGCTCTTGACCAGTATGGTTTCAAAGTCTCGCCGCTTGATCAGGGCAACGCCAAAATCATTGAGCAGAATAACTGGCTAAAAATAACCAGTGAGATCGGTGCTGTTCCCGCTCTCCAAGGCAAGACGATAAAGTCAATCCTTGTGGGATATGAGAAGCCCGATGGCACGCCGGGTAAAGACATAACCATATATTTCGACGATATTAACATTTACCGTAAGGACAACCCCGTTATCACCAACCTCGCCGATTACGTCGATATCCTTCGCGGCACACAAAACGGCGCGTACGGCGAAGACCACAATAAATATGCGCATGGTCTCAACAACCCAATCGTAGCCACGCCGCATCCGTTCAACTTCTGGTCCCCCACGACGACGATGTCCGCGCAGACACTTTACCAGTACACCGGTTCTGAGGCGAACTTTAAACAGATTGAGTTGAACCACGTGGCGAGTAACTGGATCGGCGAGTCTGGTACGTTCGATTTCTCCGCCGACTCGACAACGGTGTGGTCGAATGAGACCAATCTCTATAACACACTGAATGCCAGGGGATCCAACTTTAAGCACGAAAATGAGATCGCCCATGCGCATTATTACGGCGTAACGTTTAATGAGGACGACGCCAAAGCTCCGGGTGTCAAGATCGAGATAACACCGACAGAGCACGCAGCGATTTTACGCTTCACGTTCCCGGAAGGCGCGACGCGGCGCAATGTGATTGTTGACTGCACAAAATCCAGAAGCGCTACAACTTCAGGCATAACTTATAACAGTGAAGACGGCACATTCGCGGCCTTCTCAACAAAGGCCGCGAACGGCCAAAAACGCATGTATGTTTACGGTCAATTCAGTGTAAAGCCTACGGCATTCCGCCAGGCCGCTTCAAACCGTACGCCCATGAGCATGTTCGAGTTCCCGGCGGCCGAAAGCGGCCCAACTGTTGTCGAGCTTACAGTGGCGTCGTCGTTTATGAGCGCGGATCAGGCTGTCAAGAACCTTGGCCTTGAGATTTCTCCGGATGATAACTTTGATTCGATCAAGGCGCAGGCGCTCGCCACTTGGAACGAAAAGCTTTCCGTCGTTACAGTTGACGATCCGAACGCTACTTACGATCAACTTTTGTCGCTGTATTCAAACCTCTACCGCGCATTTATCTATCCCATTCTCGATTCCGAGAATGTTGGCACAAAGGCAGAACCGCACTGGCAGTATGCCTCACCGTATTCTGGAAACACAACCACACTGACGCTGAAAGACGGCAGACTGTTCTATAACAACGGCTTCTGGGACACGTACCGCACGGCGTGGCCGCTTTATGCGCTGCTTACGCCCAATAAGGACACGGATCTCTTAAACGGCCTTGTCCAGCACTATCTTGATAACGGCTGGGTGCCTCGCTGGATCGCCCCTTCTGGCACAAACAGTATGGTAGGCACAAACTCCGACTCTATTTTTGGCGACGCAATCAGCCAGGGGATACAGTTCAACTACGACGACGCTTATGCTTCAGCGCTGAAGAACGCCACCGTCTATTCTCCTAACAACGGCGGCAACTTCTACTCCGGCCGTGCTGGAATGGCATCGTGGCCTTTCCTCGGGTATTCTCCGACGACCAGTCTTACAGACGAAAACCTTTCGTGGTCGCTTGAATCCTGTCCTGCCGATTTTGGCATCGCGATGATGGCCAAGATCCTGCGTGATAAGGAAATTCCCGGCACGGAAGCTTACCGCAAGCTTAACGACGAGTATTTGTACTTTATAAACCGCGCGCAGAACTTTGTGCATTTGTTCAACCCGGCTCTCGGCGGATGGTTCCGCGGGAAAACGGCTGCCGGCACATGGTTGTGGTCTGACGATCAATTCGACCCGGTTGCGTTCGGGTACGGTTACTGCGAGGATAACGCCTGGAACTATACCTTCCACGCGCCGCAGGACGGACGCGGTCTGGCCAACCTTTATGGCGGCCAGGATAAACTTGGCGACAAACTCGACGCTTTATTTTCGGCTTCACCGGCTGTTGACTTTGGCAACTGGTCCGGTTGGCACAAGGAGAAGGTTGAAAGCCGTGGCAGCAAGCTCGGCCAAATGCACATGAGCAACGAACCTTCGTTCCATATTCCGTACATGTACCTCTTCTCCGATCGCCCTTGGAAGACGGCGGAAGTCGTCCGCGATATTCTTGATCGCCACTTTGCCGGTTCAGATATCGGTCAGGGCTATATTGGCGACGACGACAACGGCGCAATGAGCAGCTGGTATGCAATATCCGCTCTCGGCCTATACCCGCTCACAGGCGGCAACGGACAGTTTGTCATCGGAACCCCGCTGTTCCAGAAGGTTACGATCAAACGCGACAACGGCCAGCTCATCACGATAACCGCCCCGGGCGTCAGCAGGACGAATAAGTATGTGCAGAGTCTCAAAGTAAACGGTGCCGACCGCAACAAGACATTCATCGAACCGTCCGATATCCGCGACGGCGCGACAATCGAGTTCACCATGGGCTCGACCCCGTCCGCTACATGGGGGGTAGGCCTCGATGCGCAGCCGCCTTCGCTGACGAATGACAACAGCGCGCCGAATCCGCTCCGTGATTTGACCGCAGTCATGACGCCCTCAACGACGACCCTTCCTTCGGGATACAATGACGGCGCTTATGTCAACGGCACAACGCCTGCCGCTTTGTTCAATAACACATCGAATGATTATACGTCATGGGAAAGCGGCTCCAAGGTTGCGTACTATTATTTCTATAAGGGCGCTAGAGTCGATATGTATACCATTACAAACGCGACCGTGACGACCTCTCCCACAGAGTGGAAACTTTCCGGATCCATCGACGGCGATACCTGGACCCAACTCGACGTCAGGACGAACCAAACATTTGCCTGGGACAGATATACAAGGCCGTTTTCGATAGACAGCCCGGGGACCTATAAGTATTATAAGTTCGAGTTTACCAACGAGACCGAGGCAATCAGAGTGTCGGAGCTGGAGCTTATGGGCGGCGAATTCGCGCTGGTAAACAAAAACGCCCTGTATGAAACCATACAAAAAGGGCGCGCAATCGACCACAATCTTTACGCTGGAGAAACCTATCAGCCGCTTGTTGACGCGTTGACGTTTGCCGATGGCATTTATGCCGATCCGGACGCGACGAACAGTGAGATTACAGAAGCGATTGAAAGCATTGAGTCGGCCGTCAGCGGGCTTATCAGGCTCAAACCCGCGGGATCATATTTCGACGGCGTCGAATTCGACCTGTCTTCTTCCGGCGTAAAGAGAGAAAGTACGTCAAATGTCAGCGGGGTTCTGACAGGCGATGTGACCAACATTGGCGGACTGACGCCGGGTTCATACCTTGGGTATAAATATGTTGATTTTGGAGATGGGCAGTACTGGTGGACAAACGCCAAGATTGTCTATGCGGGCAAACAAGCCGACCTGAGAAATTCTCGGCTCATCGTTCACCTGGACGCGCTGGATGGACCTGTCATTGCTGACTTCGCCCTTGAGGCGACCGGCGGCGAGTGGGATGTGTACGCTTATGCCTCAGGTGCACTGAGCCAAAACGACATGACCGGGCTCCACACAGTTTACTACGAATTCCGCGGGTCCGGCACAAGTGTCGCCAATGTCAACTCTTTTGTGTTCGAGTACACTGCACTGCCGAACCTTGACAAGGTCATTAATGTGTTTTCGCCCGATTCACTGACCACAACGCTTAAATATATGAACGAATCCGGTGAATCCAAAAACTTAACGCTATATACGGCGGTATATGCAAAAACCGGGCGACTGGTATACATCGGAAAGTCTTCCCGCGATGTCGGCGTTTCCCAAATCGTTGATTTTGAGACAAAAATTGACGTACCGGGCATCGAAGCTGAAAGTCTGCAAAACGATTACTCCGTCGGCGTATTTCTATGGGACAGCGCGACGACTGTGCCGGTCAGAGAGAGGTACATGCAGGCAGTGTCTGCCATTGACCAGCAGCAGAAACTGGACGCAGCCAAAGAGGCGATAGAAGCAGGCGTTTACAAAATCCCGATGGACATAACCAGCCAGGATGGTAAAACGACTTGGATACAGCAACAGGTAAATTCACTTCTTCCCGCCGGGAACCCGACGACTGCGACCGTGATATATGACGGAGGTTATACCGTCAATTTGGTCAACGGTTCGGTCACGGGTAGCGTCGTGATTACGGCAATACAAACTGCGCTCGTGACTTTCCTGGCACCTGAAGCGGACGGGGGCTATTCGATTACGGCCGAAACAGATCCGTTCGGCACAACAGCGCTGCCGGAGGCTCCGGTAAGAACCGATTACAGATTCCTCGGGTGGTACGTTAAGCGGGAGGACGGCGATTGGAGATTTACGGCGGATACCGTTGTGACGAGCAACACGACGGTGAAAGCGAAATGGTGCAGCGCGCCCACGTCTACGCAGTACGCCTCGATCGTGTTCGACAGCCCGATGTATAACAATAATTTGACCATGGCGTCGTACAGCACAACCACAAACAGTGAGAACGGTTCGACGGCAGCCGCATACCGCGACGACATCGCCGGCATAATTGATCTCGGTGTGACACCCTATACAGTCGGCAGATATATGTATTTGCAGATGCCGACAAACTTCCCCGCCTTGCGAGAGGCGACGGATGTCGTTTTCGAGATCACGTATTATGACGTCGGAACGAATTCGCTTTCGTTTGAGACAGCCGATACAACAAAAACCGGTACCGAGCGCAATTATGGCAATCGACACAACATTCCGAGAAGCAATACGGGTGAGCTTGTCACGTACAAGCTTTATCTCAGCAATGTTGGGATGCAGCGCGGACAGAACGGCAGCAACGATTTGAGAATCAATGGCGGCTCCACTGCCCCGAATATGTATATTAAGAGCATTGTTATTTATCCGGGTACTCAGCCGCTGGTGGACAGCATCCCCGCTCCCAGTTTTGCTCCGCAGACCGAGGCAAACAACCTGATCGGGAAGACCCTAGCGGGCTATCAGCTGTGGTTTACGGCAAGTTCCAGCAACAGCGGTTGGGTGCATTGGAGCAAAAACGGACAGCGACCGACCAATTATTCAACGATCAAATTTGAGAACTACCCAGATGTAAGAGAATACTCCGCTGCCGCGCTCAACAATTCAGGACTTCCGAGTTTGGCAAACGGTGACCCATCGCAACTGTTTACGTCTAAGCGCAAAGACGTGGTCGATCTTCATTTCTCGTGGCTTCAGCAATACGGACTCGATGGCATGGCTGTTCAAAGGTTCACCAGTGAAGCCGTAACATCCGAAACGCCCACAAATAACCACGTGAACCTTGTTCAGGACGCGGCGGAACGCTTCGGTAAGATATTTTATGTCATGTACGACTTTACAGGCACGAACAACCAGAGCGCGACCATTGTGGACAGAATCAAGAGAGACTGGGTGCACAGCATCGAACAGAAGGGCATCGTAAGTTCGCCAAACTATGCCCACGCTGACGGCAAGCCTGTCGTTTGCCTATGGGGTCTGTCCGGTGTGGTCAGCCAGAGCGACGGTAACCAATATATACAGCGAGCCCCAGCGCTGGAGATCATCAATTGGTTCCATGACAGGGGTTACTACGTGATTGGCGGCACGCCCGACAACGATTGGACAGAGCGGACCGACAGTTACAAGGACGTATATCAGGAACTTGATATGATTTCGCCCTGGACGCCGGGACGTTATGGCCATACGCTGGACAATATTGAGCCATGGCTCGACACGCATGTACCGAGAGAGCTTGCTTACTGCCAGCAGTACGGAATCGAATATCAGCCCGTTATGTTTGCCGGTTTCAACTGGTCAAGTTTCATGAATGACCCGCCCAACCAAATACCGAGAGCCGCGGGTGAGATGTTGTGGACACAGGCGAAATATCTTAAGAACAAAGGCATAAAAACAGCGTATTACGCCATGTTCGACGAATATGACGAGGGCACGGCGATCATGAAGACCGCCGAGGATTCCTATACGCTGCCTGTGGGCACGACGCCATACTTCCAGACATTGGCAGCCGACGGAAGATGGCTGTCGTCAGACTTCTACCTGCGTTTGTCTGGTGCCATCATCGATCTGTTTAAGAGCGGTGAAACATCGATTTCCATGAGTGCTCCTGTGCCTGTGCCGTATTCGTTGGGCCCCGTTTACTGGCGGAACAGTTTTGAGAGGCGTTATCAGCAGCCCAATACACGTTATGAGGGTGGATATAATAACGTTGACGTTTGTCTCTACAAACCTGAAGTGCTGCAGTCGAGCGGAGTTTCCGCCGCGACGAATGACATCGTTATGGAAAACGGGCATATCGGAGCATTCTCATTCGATTTCAGAGGCACGGGTTTATCGGAATCTTCTAAGTATCAATATAAGATCGCCGAAACGGCAATCGTGACTCCGATTGACCTTCAACTGTCATACTGGATACGCGCCCGAGATGATAGGGGCAAATCGGTCTATGTCGATCTGCGGTTCTCCGACGATACGCTGTTAAGCGAAAAAGCTGATTACACTCCGAAAAAAGCGGCTGATACCGACACGTGGGAACAGATCACGATTGATTTGGACTCTTCGTTTGCCGGCAAAATAATAACGGCTGTCGTTGTGTCTTATGAAGGCGCGGCCGGCGATTTTGCGGCCAACATTGACGACATTGTGCTTCAGGTCAAGTCATAAATCAAGAGCAATGGGAGCGAGCTGCTCACGAACAGCCAAAAAAGAAGCCCAGAAACAGCAAGTAAAAGCGCCGTTTTGTGAAAAAACGGCGCTTTTACTTATTTTTAACCAGCAGTCCACACGGGAAACCGCCGAACATGTCTGTTTTTGGCGCAGCGTCGCCCCTTTTGCACTTTTCTTTTTTGGATGCTCTTCTTTTCGGCAAGATTGATACAAAATTGAATGCATGGCTTGTAATTTCAGCATACAATAACAAATGGGGAGGTTTGAGAAAAGAAGTAATATTTGGCTCCGAGGAAGAGAAAGGAGAATTCTTGTGAAAAAGCGGAACTTTTTAAAGAAGATCTTGTCGGTAGCTCTGGTGGTATTTCTCACTTCATCGTCCTTTGCGACGGCTGAGACCATGGTTGAATTTTTACAGCGTTCGGAAGGTTCTGCTCTTAACGACGACGGTACTTTTACGGTTACAGCCAGTTATAGCAACAACACATCCAAGGCAATAGAGGGCGGCTTTTTCATCCTCGCCGCTTACAACGGCAGCGGGGTCTTGCGCTGCCTTGAGAAACAGGATTTAACAGCCGCCGTCGATGAAACCGTGGAAACCACGTTCGACCTGGCGGTTACACAATATCCGGTCGGCGAGTATTCCTATAAAATATTTTATTGGGACAGCGATTTAACGCCGCTGACAGAGCTCGAGACCGCGTTGGAAAATCTGGCGCTCAGGCGTGCGGGGTATCAGTCCGATGCGGTTGACGAGTTTAATACGGTCACCCTCGTTTCGGACGGCATTGTCAGCGATCCGAAAGTGAACAGTTTCTCTGACGGCTCCTGGACAGCCGTCACCCGGTATTATCGGGAATGGATCTATGTCGACCTGGGCGAACCGACGGCTCTGAGCAGTGTCGGCGTGGACTGGGGCGCCAGCTACGCTGTCAGATATCAGATTCAAACGTCGGACGACGCGGTGAACTGGACTTCGAGAGTGCATAAGGGCAGCAACGCTTATTCCGGCGGCGGTGGCGGTACCGCAAATGCGCTGGGCACGCCCACGGCCCCTTGGGCGGGCGAGCGCCAGACCGACGATATTGCGGATGATGTCACCGCGCGCTATGTTCGCATCCTTTGCGAGAGCTGCTCGGGCGGCGCGTCGGGCGAGACCTATGTGATCGACGGCATCCAGGTGAATGGCCATTCCGTTGACAAATACTACGCTCTGGACGGATTTGACAGCTATTGGAAAAGTGAGTCCGATGGCCAAGAGTGGGTTTATGTCGATCTGGGCGCGGACAGCACCCTCTTGGGCGCCAAAGTGGTCTGGGGCGGAAACTACGCCACGGATTATGAGATTCAGATTTCCGGCGACGCCGAAACCTGGACGACCGCGGCCACGGCAAGCGGAGCGGGCGACAGCGCGGTGTCTTCTTCTCTGCATGGTTCGGCGCGCTATGTGCGTCTGCTTTGCAATGCGTCTTCTGGCAGCGGCTACATTGTCAAAGAATTCGAAGTATACGGATGCAATGATCTGGATTACGAGCTGGAACCCATGCCGGCGCCGGACGCCGACGGTACACAGCAGCTGCGCGGCGGAAACTGGAAAGTAGAACGCGCATCCGAGGTCAGGGCCGACGGCTTTGCACTCTCGCAGACGGGCTTTGACGATGCCTCCTGGCTGCCCGCCACGGTGCCGTCAACTACACTGGCGTCCTATATCAACGCGGGCGCCGTTCCGGACCCGTACTACGACATGAACAACGAGACGATTTCCGACACCTTCTTCACCTCGGATTTCTGGTACAGAAATTCATTTGAGATTCCCGCGTCCCAGCAGGGCAAGGATGTTTGGCTCAACTTTGACGCCATCAACTACCGGGCCGATGTGTATTTCAACGGGTATTTACTGCCCAATGCCCTGAGCCACCGTACAAGATCCATTGAAGGCGGTTTTATCCGCGGTAAATTTGACGTGACCGACTACGTGAAGTTCGGCGGCAAGAATTATCTGGCGGTCTTCATTCAAATGAACGACACCCCGTGGTGCTATACGTATACCAGCCCGTATGTTTCGGCGCCCGGAAGCATCGGCGGGGCCACGACCGTCGGCGCATACATCACAAGGTATACCACCCAGCAAGGTCTGGCCTTCGGACCGTGGCCCAACGGCGGCAATCTTGGCATAGACAATCCAACCTTCCATGCCGCAGCCGGGTGGGACTGGATGCCCACCATACGCGGCCGTGACACCGGCATCTATCGTGACGTTTTCCTCTCCTATACCGGCGGTGCAGAGATGATTGACCCCTGGATGGTCACCGACCTCACCATTGATGAGTTGCCGGCGGAGATCAATGTTACCCCGCTTGACGTAACCGGCGCCGTGGTGACGCAGCCCGAGGGTCAGAACAGCACAAGTCTTGACCAAATTTTCGACAATGATATGAGCACGTATTGGCTTGGCGACAACAGTGTGGAAAATCCGGCGTTTACGGTTGCCCTGCCCGAAGAGATTACGACCAACGCGATGTTGATCGACTGGGGCGAGGTGGAACCGGCGGCGGCCTTTGAGACGCAGCACGCCGAAAAGTTTACGCTTGAGGTTTCGACGGATGGAGCCACATGGGAGAATTATGGCGCGTATCCGGCGGGCACTTTGAATTGGTTCGGATATCTGTTTCCCTATCCGGCGGACCCGGGTCCGTCCTCCTATGACGGCGCAATCAACAACAATCTGGTTCCTGGACCGAATGGCAATCTATATGGATTTTTGGCCTTCGACGTTCCGAAAACCTTTCAATACCTCCGGTTTACGACGTTGGAGAAATTGACCAGCGTGAACTCCGGCCAGGGAATTGTTGCGCCTAAGATCAGGCAGATTAATTTCTATGCGGAAACGAGAACCGAGATTGAAAGCGCGACGCTCCGCAATTATGTGTTGCATGACGAACAGGCCGACCTGATATTTAAGACCGAAGTGAAGAACAATACGAACGCCGCTGTGGACGCGACGGTCAGCGGCGTGATCACTCCGGGCAATCTGCTCTTTACGAAGACAGTATCTGTACCGGCCAACCAGACGGTACAGGTGGACGTCGAAGATATTATCATGCGTGATCCGGACCTGTGGTGGCCCAACACTTACGGCGACCAGCCGCTGTACACGGCGGACGTGCAGTTGAAGCTTGGCGAAACCGTATCGGATGTCAAGTCCTTCAAGTTCGGCGTGCGCGAGTTCAGCTATCCCATCGACGGCGGCCGGCTTGGCATTTATTGTAATGGCGCCTGGATCATCGCCAAGGGCGGCAACTGGGGTATGGACGACGCCCTGCAGATGGACACGCCGGAGAGGTATGACGACAAGGTCCGTCTGCATGCGGAAGAGAACATGACCATGATTCGCAACTGGGTGGGCCAGACCAACAACGACGCCTTCTACGACGCCTGTGACAAGTACGGCATCATGGTGTGGGACGACTTTTGGCTTGCCAATCCCTATGACGGCCCCGACCCCAAAGACCGCGATCTGTTCAGCGAGAACGCGGTGGATAGGGTAAAACGCACCCGCGCCCATCCTTCTCTGACAGTATACTGCGGACGCAATGAATCGAACCCGCCAAACGATCTGATTAACAGTCTGACCAATATCGTCGACACAAATGACGGCACCCGCTTCTATTTCAGCAACTCGGCCGGTTCTCCGGTGGGCAGCGGCGGCGGCTATTCGCTCGCCGATTACACCGCTGCCGGCAGTTCTCAGGGCCCGAAGAATTACTTCAACGATGTCTCGAGCAGTGTGCTCCGCAGCGAACGCGGCATTCCGAACGTGCCCTCCATCCAGAGCATTCAGAAGTTCGTCAAGGAGGAAAATCAGTGGCCGATCAGCGACGTGTGGGGGCATCATGACTGGACCTACTTTATGAACGGCCCGGCCAACACCTACATGAACGCGCTGAAGTCCTATATGCCTGCACTTACCTATACCTTCCCGGCGGCCAGCATTCCGGGCGTCAGCGGTCAAAATCCCGATCCTTTGCTTTCTGCCGTCCAGGATTACAAAAACACTTTCACCCCCATGCTCCAAGAGCTGGCCGATAAGTACACGCTGGAAGACTTCCACGACGCGGCGCAGATGATCAATCTGGAAAACCACAAGGCGCTGTTTCAGGCGCTGACGGTGACGCGCGCCAACGGCCTGCTGATGTGGATGAGCCAGTCCTCGTGGCCGAGCTTCATGTGGCAGACTTACGACTACTATCTGGATACCAACGGCGGCTATTTCGGCACCAAAGCCGGCAATCAGCCCACGCAGCCCGTCTGGGATCCGCGCAACGACAATATCACGCTGTGTAACTACACGCCCCAGCAGTACACAGACGTGACGACAGCGCTGACCATTTACGACTTAAACGGCAATGTCGTAACGGTCGAAACTTACGACACGCCCAGTCTGGCGCCGGGCGCCTATGGCGTGCGGCTCGACACCATCACCGCCAAGATGGCGGATTCCCCGACCGACATGGTCTTCATCAAGCTGGTTCTCAAGGACGGTGAAGGCAATGTGTTGGGCGAGAACATTTACTGGCACAACAAAACAACCTATCTGGCAAACCAGGCCCTGACCACGCTGGCCGATGTGGATCTCACCGCAACCGCTTCGCAACGGAGTGTGCTGGCAAACGGCAATGTTGCGTACACGCTCACCATCCAGAACGAAACCGCCGTCCCGGCTGTGCAGACCCGGATCCGCACCATCAGTGAAGTCACCGGCGAGGATGTCCTCCCCGCTTTCTACAGTGACAATTACTTCACGCTGATGCCCGGCGACACAAAGGTAATTACGGTGGAATTCAGTCCAAAATATCTTGAGGGCGGCGACAAGCGGTTTGAGCTCAGCGGCTGGAATACCGTTGTGAAAACAGTTGCATAAGTTTCACTCTTATTGATTTTGATAGCAAGTAAAAGCGCCGTTTTGTGAGAAAAACAGCGCTTTTGCTTGCTTCAAGAAAGTTAATACAAAATTGAATGCACGACTTGCAATTTCAACATACAATACAGATAACTGACCATTCTTTTCGAACGTTTCAAGCTTTTTGCTTATTGGGGGGTGAATGGATGTAAGAGCCTGCAGCAGCGTACATACTTACTAATGTCACGCGCCCGGCGGGAATGTGCACCCGTGCAGGCGCCGGCACAACAAGCCCAACTGAAAGAAAGAGAAACTGAAAGAAGGAGAAGGTGCATGAAGGTGAATCCTCGAATCTGCAAACGCATCGGCGCCCTTTTGGTGTGCGTCTCACTGTGCGTTTCCCTTGGTGTGACAGCCCAGGCCGTCACGCTTGACAAGAGCTTCCAATTCTATATGGTTCCAAACAGCCACCTTGACACGTCGTGGCAGTGGCCTTTCCAGTACACCGCAGAAAATCTCCTCCGCACGATGTACTACAACTTCACCCGTTCGCTGGACGGGAACGAGAATTATGTCTTCTCTACCTCGGCGTCCCAGCACTACAAATGGGCCAAGGATTACTACAACGAAAACTACTACAGCTCCGCAACATCCAGTAACGACGTGCATTACCAGCAGATCTGGAGTCGAATCCAAGAGCTCGTCGCCGACGGCCAATTGGACATTACCGGCGGCCAGACGGTCGAGCCAGACACGAACACGCCGTCCGGTGAGGCGCAGGTCCGTTCCGTGCTCATCGCCGATCATTTCTTTGAGAAAGAATTTGGCACGGATAAAATCCCCATCACGGGCTTCCTGCCGGACTGCTTCGGCTTCACCGGGCAGTATCCGCAGATCTTGCTGAAGTCAGGCATGAAGTACTTCGTCACCAGCAAATTGAACTGGAACGACACCAACAGAAACCGCGACTCCGACTTGTTCTACTGGCGCGCACTTGACGGAAAGTCCAAGGTCATATCCTATGTCCTCTCCAAGGACTACCCCTCGACCGACTGGAACGCCAGCTCGGTGCAAACCGCGTTTGATCGCAACTGGCAGAGCGGCAAGTCGACGAACGTCAAGCGCGCCATGGGCTTCTTCGGAAGCGGCGACTCCGGCGGCGGTCTTCCGTATACGGCCAACCCGTCCGGCGGCAACAGCTACGCCGCGCCCGCGACGCTCAACAACTCTTCCGCCGCGACCGTCACGATGGCGACCTGCACGCAGTTCTTCCAAGATGTGGAAGATGATATCGCCGCCGGCGCCAACGACGAAGCGCTCCGCTATGTTGACGGCGAGATGTACCTTGAGTACCACCGCGGCACCTACACATCGTGGTCGCGCATGAAGCGCTACAACCGCAAGACCGAGATCATGGCGGAAGTGGCGGAAAAGGCCGCGACGGCCGCGTACTACACAGGGTCCATTGCGGACAACGGCGCCGACGAGGTCATGTATGCCTGGGATAAAGTCACCATCAACCAGATGCACGACGTCCTGCCGGGTTCCGCCGCCCCTTACCAGTACTACGTCGCGTTTAACGACCATGAACTGGCGCAGAACCTCCTTACGAGCGTCCAGCGCAACGCTCTTATCGCGCTGGCATACCGTGCCGACACCCAGGTTTCCGGCAAGCCCATATTCGTCTATAACCCGCTTTCGTGGGAGCGCTCCGGCGAGGTTTCCGCCGTCCTTCACTATGACGGCGATCTTCCGACGGCGGGCATCGTTATCTATGACGGCGAAAAAGCCATATTCCCATCTGGCATCGTCCGTAGCGAGGAGCAGGGCACGCTGACCGTAACCTTCGCGGCAAGCGCCGTGCCGGCCATCGGCTATAAGGTGTTCAATGCGGTCGAAAGCGACGCGTTGGCGCCGGCCTCCGATCTGAAGGTGAGCGGCTGGGTATTCGAAAACGATGCCCTCAAGATGACCATCAACCCGGCAACCGGTTATATATCAAGCCTTATCAACAAAAAGAACGGCGTCGAGTCGTTCGCGCAGGGCGTCGGCACCGAAGGCGGCGAGCTGCACGTGTACAACGACACCGGCGGCAGTTCCTGGCCGGCTTGGGATCTGGTCGACTCGCAAGTCAACAAAGAGCCCGACACGATTCTGGACGAGGCGCCGATTTCGCTTGAAATTGTCGAGAACAACGCCGAAAAAGTCACCATCAAGGTGGTCAAAGGGTACGATCAGGCCATCGTCACGCAGTATTACACACTCCGTGCCGGCGAGGACAGCGTGGAAGTCAAATTGGCGGCCGATTGGTTCGAGTCGAACCGTTTGCTGAAAGTTTCCTTCCCGATCAACGCTTCCGCCGAAATGGCTACATACGAGACGGCCTACGGTTCGCTGCAGCGCCCGACGACCCGCGACACGTCGTTTAGCCGCGCCCGTTTCGAAGTGCCCGGCCACAAGTATCTCGACATCACCGACGAGAGCGGCGCGTATGGCGTTTCCATTATGAACGACGCCAAGTACGGCTTCGACTCTCTGAAGAAGACGGTAGGCGGCACGACGTTCGTGCGTTCGCGCATATCTGTCGTTCGCACGCCGCAGTCCGGTCCGCTTTCCGCGTCGGCATACGGCCCCAGCCCGGCGACCATCGACTCCGGCCCGATGGAGTTCGTCTATTCCATTTATCCCCACACCGGCAGCTGGGAAGACGCCAAGTCCGTCAACAAGGGCTTTGAACTCAACTACCCGCTGACGGCTATCGAGGCCCAAAAGAGCGAGGGCGTTCTCGGCTCGTCGAAGTCGTTCGCCTCGTCCGACAAATCCAACGCCATCATCACCGTCTTCAAGAACCAGAACGACAAGCCGGACGATCCCAACACGATCATCCTGCGCCTGTATGAGTCCAGCGGCCGCGACACCGGCGGCGTCACAGTGACGCTGCCCGGCAGCGTGCTGACCGCCAAAGAAGTCAACATGATAGAGCACGACTACGACCCGGCGTACACGGCGGCCTACGGCGTGGGCGGCAAAGCCATCGCCATCAACGGCGACAAGATTACATTTGACCTGGGCAAGTACGAGATCCTTACCGTCGAGCTTACATTGGCGCCGGCCGGTCTCGCGGCCATGCCGGAGATCAAACAGGAAACCGTCGCTCTCCCGTATGACCTGCAAGGTACGTCTCCGAACGCGAACCGCCGCGCGGGTTTCTTCCAGGGCAGCGGCACCACCGCAAGCCCCGGCCTCTCGATGCCGGACAACAACTGGGAGTCCGAGATCGACTACCAGGGCATCAAGTTTGACCTGGCGGAGGCCGACGAAAAGAACCTCGTTTCCGCGACAGGCCAGACCATCGACGCCGGCGTCACTGACTACAGCAAGCTGTTCCTGGTCGGCGCGGCAGCCGGCACGTCGGCTGTTTCCGGCGATTTCCGCGTGAATTACGCGTCAAAAGCCTATCTCCAAAACGGCAAAAGCATTCCTTTCGGCGAAGCTGTGGGCGAGACGGTTGACGTATGGTACGATTATCTCGCGGACACGGACGAAGAGAGCCTCGTGATTGTGGCCTCCTATGACGCCGAAGGCCGCCTGGCCGCCTTTGAAACGGCGGCGGCGGCGCCGTCCGGCGGCGAGCTGCGCGGCGCCGTACCGAACGTCGATATCCCAGACGAAACCGCCGCTGCGAATCTTTTCATCTGGGATTTCGCGACATATGTTCCCGTTGGCCTGGAAGAGATTTCTCAGACCGAGACGATCCGCTTCGACGGCTGGATCACCGATCTGTCCGGCTGGAACAAAGACGCCTGGATCGACACGAAGCCATACGTCTACGATACGATCGTGCACGTGAACGACCACTACCACAGCAGCACCGGCACGGGCAATTCGACCGAGGCCATGACGGTGGACAACTACCTGTTCGCCTACTCGGTAGGCCTTGTGCCTGACCGCATCGTTGAGAGCATCACCCTCCCGGATCAAAGCGGCATCAAGATCGCCGCGATGACGTTTGCGGGGAGCGACGTCGAAGATTTCGGCTGGGTCTATGAGCCGGGCAACGAGCCCGAACTCGTAGCTCCGCTCGCACCGCAGAATGTCAAAGCGACGCCGGTGCACAACGCGACGCAGCAGGGCGCCGACATCCTTGTCACTTGGGACGCCGATCCGGATGCTCTGAAGTATATGGTCTACGCCTCGACGGATCCGAACTTCACGCCGAGTTCCGCCACGCTGGTTTCGAACCAAGGCAGCAACCCGAGCTACATGTACCATTCATATGGCAAGCTTGAGACCGCCGGCCCCATAGTCTACTACTTTAAGGTAGTATGCATCGGCAGGAACACGATGACGTCCGAAGCGTCGGACGTCTCAGGCGGTGCCGAGATCACGTACATCAACTACACTTGGTCAGTGGGTACGTCCTCTGCCAGGGTGAACGCCGGTCAGCAGCAGTCAAACGAGCAAGCCTACAAGGCTATCGACCAGAACCTATGGACCGGCACGGGCGACAAGTGGTGCAGCACAGCGGTCAGCAGCGGCGGCTGGCTCAGGGTCGACCTCACCGGCACGGCCGGCAAGACGGTGTCGCTCAACCGCTTTATACTTGTAAACTGCAACATTCTTGAGGGCTACGGCAACACGCGGGATTATAGAATCTACTACAGCACGATGGACGACCCGGGTGCCGGCACGAAAAACCCCGGCGACAACTGGAATTTGGCCGTGCAGGTTACGGGCAACACCGATACGATCTGCACCCACGACCTGACCACACCGGTCGAGGCGCGGTGGGTTATGCTGGTCGTAGACGCCGGCGACGGCGGTGGCAACACAGTCCGCCAGTACGGATTCTTCGCCCTCGGAAGACCGGATTACACGGCTGTCTCGAACGCGCTGAACACCAGGATCACAGCCACCGCCACTGACGGCGGCGCGACGCTCGAAGCCGGCTATGAGTACTACAACGCCGACGGCAAGACCGAAGGCGCGACGCAGTTCAAATGGTTCAAGACGGTGAGCGGCGTGGAAACGGCCATATCCGGCGAGATCGGCAAGACGCTCAACCAAACGACGGCGGAACTGGCTGCGGTATCGTCATACAGAGTCCAAATCACCGTTTATGACGACGACGGAGCGCAGGGCGGAACGGCCAGCGCGTCCCTCGGCACCTATACCAACGTGCTGGTCGGCGCCGCGGTGCTGAACCAAACGACGCCCAACGGAAGTGCCGCCAGCCTTGTCGACGGCGACACCGGCAGCAAGTGGGACGCGCCGACCAACGCCACGTACGCTGGTTACCAAGGCCCGCTGCCGCATATCGCGACGCTTGACATGGGCGCTGCGAAGACTGTCCGCAACATCCAGGTGTGGAACGCCAATTCGGCCGCCACGCAGGATTACGACGCCAATCCCCTCATTCCGACGAGGGACTTCGACATCGAGTACGGCACAGATCTAGAAAACCTGACAAAGAAGGAAGTGCGCGGCAGCACGGACGCGATAGCAACTGTCGACCTTGGCGGCCCAACCCCCGTCCGCTACGTCAAGATAACGGTCATCACGCCGAACTCAGGCAGTGCCGAAAACGGCTTTGATGTCGACTATCAGTCCGTCAGGATCCTTGAGCTTCAAGCAAATCAGTTCTTCCTCGACTAAAAAGCAAGCGGTCAGCCGCCGGCGCGTTCGTCGCGCCGGCGGCTGATACTCCGTGTTTATTATTGAAAAGAAGGATTGCCATCATTATGCATGAACCAGACAAGATGAATCAAGGCGGCGGGGACGGTCTGTCAAAGAAACAGCTGACTCTGGCGATCGCATCCGGATGCGTTCTTGTTGCTGCGGTCGCCTTTGTTTTGCTCGCTTTGCTGGGCGGGGCAAAAATCGACCAAACGCGATACGGCCTTGCGTACATGATCAGCGCCGATCCCAAAAGCGGCGGGCTGGAAGTGGAGATGGACTTTGATATCCATCAATTGTCTAAAGACCGCATGATATATCTTTACGCGGGCTTGGGCGCGCAAATCTTCCGCGCATGCGTGGACGACGCCGGCGCGGACATAGACTATGAACTGTCGGACGACTTGATTGCCGTCGGCCCGCTGGGCAAGGATATCAAGAGCCTGAAGATTTCTTATTACACAGACGTAGGAGTGACCGAGACGGACAGCGCCTACGAGCATATCGATACATTCGGCTGCCTGTTTGACGATTTGTTGTCGTTTAGCGGCGAGTACTGCCTGCTGACGCCGTTCCTTGACCCGAACTCGTTCGATTCTGTCCGCCAATACATCAGCAGTGTTCTCATCGAGTTCGCCGTCCCGTCCGGTTGGCAGGCCATTATCCCATACCACGAACCCCTAGATCCGGACACTACGATCAAAACAAGCGACCCGACATGGGAATTCTTCAATACCATCAGCAAATCCGCCTTCAGCTTCGGCCATTTCGAAACGTTCGATTACGGCGGAACCATCACAGGAGCCGGCGTATACATCGACGGCGCCGTCAAAGAATCGGTCAACCAATACGCCATGGACGCGCTGTCCACTTTCATCAGCCATTTCACGAAGGTCTTCGGCGAGACGCTCGACGAGGCCCCCATCGTCCTGCTGCGCAGCCATCCTGCCAGCGGCGAGGCCATCACCGGCGGTGTAGGGGCGGGCGGCGCGGCTTTTTCAATCAATATCAGCGACCCCGACGACTTTAAAAGTCTGGCCAACGTCGTGTTTCACACCTTTTTTGACGCGAAAGTCAAACCGCGCAACCTCCGGTACACGACGTGTGACTGGATTTACCAGGGCCTTGCGAATTACTATGTGGACGAAACCGCCCCTCTTCTGCCTGATTATGTCCGCGAATCGTATGGCATCAATTTGGGCATGACCGATTCCGAGCGCTATCTCCGTTACCTTTATTTCTCGCTGAAGGAACCCGGTTTTTTGGCGCTGACGCCAAACGACGAATCACTGATGTACGACGCGCAGCGCGAATTCTACCATGGCGTCAAGGTTCCGCTGCTCATCGGCGCTATCAACTATTCGATCGAAGAGCGCACTGGCGAGACCGACGGCTTCGTCCGCGCGCTTATCAAGCGAGGCGCCGGAGAAAAGTCCATTGACATAAGAAAGATGATGAGCGAGATTTGCGGCGCCGACTTCGACGACATAGAAGGCTATCTATCCGGCCTTGCGCTCATCCCGAACTACGGCGGTTTCAGCGTCGATTATCTGCCGCCCGACGACATTTGCTACGCCCTCGACCAGGACGAACAGTATTACGCGTACCTGTTCGATGTCAAGAATCTGTTTTATCCGTATATGCCTGTCTTCCTTTTAGAGGAACAGCCTTTCATGGAGGAAGCGGTCAGACGGGGGCTTCGCTACAACACCGACGAAATTGAGGCTGCGGTGAAAGATTTTTCGCCGACGCTGAACCGCATACTGCTCCAGTACGCGCTGTGGGCGGACATCGCCGGCATCAAGGACGTCACAACCCCCAATATTATGAGAACCCTTTCGCAGCCGGACATCGTCGAGGCCTATACGGTGCTCTGCGAAGAAATCGGCTACGAGGTCGCCATCACGTCGTCGATGAAAGGATAACGGGGCCGACGGCCTCAAGTGACGCAAGTGATTGGTGATTACAGACAAGCGGCTAAGGAATGATGTCATGCAAACGCAGGAAACGCGCCCTAGGAACACCCTGACAAAGCTCACGATTGTTTTCATTGTACTCACCGTGATTTTTGCCGCCGCCGCTTGTTTTCTCACGCTCAACCTTCCGCCGCGCTTTGACTACGCCGTGTCTGTCGCCGATGCCGCCGCACAGACTTTGCGCGTCAAGATGACGGTTTCGGCGCCGCTTTTCTGCCAGGATACTCAAACCGCTGTGTATCTGGGCAGCAAAAACGTAAGCGCCTTGTCGGTCGCCGACGCGCGCGGCATGGAAAAAGAACTGCTCCTGTCCGAGGACGGCGTCGTCACTGTGCCGATTGCGCGCGGGAGCAAGACGACGATAACCTATGAAGCGCAGATCGGCGTGCCGGGAAAGCACGGAAACCGGGGTGCGTTCACGGGCAATTTCGCGGTATTCGATGGCGAGCAGATCCTGCTTCTTCCCGTTGCGTTCTATATGAATGACGACGACGACGTCAGCGCCGGTATCGGGCGCATAGGGCTTCGCTTTGATTTCCCTGCTGATTGGCAGGCGTTGGTCCCAGTGAAGTCTGTGAGCAGCCCGCGTTGGATCGACGTCTACAATCTATCCAAGAACGCCTTTGTCTTTGGCAGGTTTGACACGCTCTACAGCGGCGGCGGGCTGCATGTGTATTCGCTTGAGGGCGGAGAGTCCAATGCGGCGGGTTTTTCCGAGCTCTATTCATATTACAAGGACTTGTTTGGCGGTGCGCCGAAGGAGTTTAACGTGGTTCTCTTGCCGTCGGACAGCAGCCCGGACGGCAAAATCATGGGCGGCGCCGGCACGGGAACGGTCGCGGCGTCTTTCGACCGCGCGTCGCTGCGCGATTGGCAGCTTCTTGCTCACCGGATGTTCCACGCTTTCTATGACACGCTCGCGCCCTACGCCGCCGCCCATACGCCGCCCAACCTATGGCTGAACGAGGGCCTTGCGACGTACTATGAAAACATGGCGATGGACGCGCTGCCGCTCGATGTAAAAACCGCCGTCGGCGCGGACGCGGACAAGCAGTTTGCGGTTCTTTTCGACCAGTTTCTGTATGCGAAGATTCGCGATCCGTACACATACGGCATCGCGCCGATTGACGAGGGCGGGACCGACTCAGAAGCGGTTACCGAGTTTATCCACTACTACGAGGCGCCGCTCATCGTCAAAACCTTTGAGGATTTGTCGCGGAAGCTTGGAAACGCCCCCGACGCGCTGCTTCGCTACGTCTTGGACGAGGGCGCGTTCGCGACCATCGCGCCGTTCCAGGCGGCGTTCGACCTTTTGGGTTCAGAGGCCGACGCGTTCGCTGAAAGTTATATCTCCGGTGTCGAAATCCCCGAGCTTTGGTATCTGAATCCGTACCAGCCGTCGTCGTCCGAGGAGCTTTTGAAGGCGCTCAATGATGTCGAGCTGCATCTGGGCAGCTGGCAGCAGGTAAAAACCGCCGCTTACCCGATTTTCACGGTCACGCGGGAGGAACTTGATAAGGCCGTGGAACGGTTGGACACAGACATTGCCGCCTTCGTCGATCAGCCTGTGGCGATAAAACTGGCCGGCTATTCCCCCGAGCTATACGCGCTTTTGAATGATTATTATGCCAAAGCCGCGTCGCAAAACATTGAGTTTAGCGACGAGAATCTGCGATATAAATTGAAATGGTGACGCGAGGAGGTATTTCTTGGGAAAGGACGCCGGGCGGATGAAAACAATAAGGGCAATCATGTATGGCGCCGTCGTGCTGCTGGCGGTCGTGTTGCTTTATATCGGATACAAGACTGCGGTGGCGGGGCTCCCGGTGCTGGGCGCCGGCGGCGCCCCGGCGGTGGAGTCCGTCGTCACAAGGATCGTCTCGCGAACCGCGGAGCAAACGGTCTTTGAAGCGGCGGTCCGCGGCGGGGAAACCGCGACCGTCACACAAAACACAAGCGAATATTACCTGACGGGCGCCAAGGAGGCCGAGGTCGGCGACAGGGTTATCGCAGTGCTTACCGACGACGGTTGGGCTTTCGTCGACTACGTTCGGATCTATGGCGTGTTCATTCTGGGCGGCGTATTCGCGGCTTTGCTCCTTGCTTTCGGCAGGTTCAAAGGCGTCGGCGCCCTCCTGTCGCTTGGCCTCACTGGCGTCGCGGTCTTCGCGGTCTTTATCCCCGCCTTTCTTTCCGGCAAGAATATTTACGCCTATTCTATCATGGTCTGCGTCTTTTCGACGGTTTTTACCCTCTTGATAGTCAGCGGTATGAACCGCAAGACGCTGGCGGCTATCGGCGGCTGTGTCGGCGGCGTGCTCGTCGCCTGTCTGCTGACGCTTCTGATGAACGGCGTTCTGCACATAACCGGCGTAATCAGCGAGGACACAATGTATATGGCCACGCTGCCGACAGGCGATCCTGTCGATATGAAAGCCGTCGTATTCGCCGGCGTAGCGATAGGCGCCGTCGGGGCGGTCATGGATGTCGCGATGTCCGTATCGTCGTCTCTGTGGGAACTGAAACGCAACGCGTCGCATGTAAGGTTCGGCAGCCTATTTAAGTCCGGCATGAACATCGGGCGAGACATTATGGGCACCATGACAAATACGCTTGTGCTCGCGTATATAGGCAATTCGCTGTCGATACTGCTGCTTTTGGTCGTCTATATCAACTCTTTTATCGAGCTTTTCAACAACGGATCAGTCATCGTGGAACTGCTTCAATCCATCGTCGGCAGCTTCGGCATACTTGCCGCCATGCCGCTGACGACGCTGTTTTGCGCTTTCCTATACCAAAACATCCGCGCGCCGGCGGCGGAAGGGGGCAGCGCGGATGAATAAAAAACTGTATGAAATTGTCTGCTATTTCGCGACGCTTCTGTTTGCCGTAATCTTTCTTTTTGTCGGGCACAGGGTGGCGTCCGCCGGCATGCCCGACTTGTTTAACAAATATGGCAGCTACGAAACGGTCGTCGCCGAGGTGACCAAGATTCACGACAGGATCAACACAAAGCAGATGTTCGAGGCGAAGATCATCAAGGGCGCGCAGTTCAGCTCCATTTTCGCGGTGCAGGAAACAAATCAGAACTACCGAAGCGGCGTAAAAGAGGTGGAAGTCGGCGACAAGGTGATCGTTGTGCGCGAGTGGGACGCCTCGTGGTCTTTTGTTGATTACTACAGAATTGACAAAATAGTATGGCTCGGCGCGGCGTTTGTCCTGCTGCTTCTTATCTTCGGCAGGCTCAAAGGCTTTCACGCTTTTCTCTCGCTTGGCCTGACGTGCGCGGCGATTTTCGTGGTGTTCATCCCGTCGCTGCTTTCGGGGCAGAACATTTATGCCTCGTCTATGATTGTCTGCATTTTCTCGATTGTCGTCACGATATTCATCGTCACCGGCGTAAACAGAAAATCGCTGGCCGCCATCGCCGGCTGCAGCGGCGGCCTCATTGCGACGGGTATCCTGACGTTCCTGATGAATGCCGCGCTGGGCATCACCGGCGTGCTGAACAAGGACTCGGCTTTTTTCCTGTATCTTTTCAAGGGCAGCCATATCGTAAATCTTCGGGCTGTGATATTTGCCGGTATCATCATCGGCGCCGTCGGGGCGATGATGGACGTCGCGATGTCCATATCGTCCGCGCTGTGGGAGATCAAAGAAAAGGCACCGGGGCTCGGTTTTGGAGAGCTTTTGAAATCCGGCTTCAACATCAGCCGCGATGTGATGGGCACGATGTCGAACACGCTCGTTCTCGCGTATATCGGCAATTCATTATCGGTTGTCGTGATACTGACCGTCTATATAAAGTCTTTCACGGAACTCATCAACAGGGAACTCGTCATCATCGAACTGTTGCAAGCGATCATCGGCAGCCTGGGTCTTCTGCTCACGATGCCGCTTGCCTCGCTGATCTGCGCTGCGTTGTATAATGCGCCGTCGAATACACAGGCGGGCAATCAAAAAGTTTCGTGAGGAGTGAAAAAATGTTCTCATCTTATCCGAAGGCGCTCATAAAAAAAGGATGCAAGATCGCGTCCGCCGTTTTCCTTTCCCTCTGCATCCTGGCATCTCTGTCCCCTGTACCCGCCGTTCTGGCGGAACCGACCAATGAATTCTATGTGTCATTTGAAACAGGCGAGGCCGTACAGGCGTTTGGCAACAATGTAGTCGAGTCGTCAGGCATGGACGCCGCCCCGATGGCTACCGTTCCGGCCGCCGGTCCGAACGCCACGGCGGATCCTATCTACGGCAAGGCGTGGGACGGCGCAAGGGTTCTGCGCGTGACCGGGACACAGCCTGCCGAAGGCAGGGCATATTCGACAAATCTCATCTATGACAACTTGGATATAAGCGTCACGCCCAACACCGTCCTGTCGTATGTGATCCTGCCGGATTACTCCGGCGCGGCGAGCGTTTCCATATCACGGGCAAACTTTGACTGGGACTTCACCAGCCAGTACATATCGCTGGATCTGGAATTCAGCGACGGCACGCGTCTCAGCGCGCTGGGCGGTGTTGACCAATACGGCTATCCGATGACCGGCGCGGGGCAGGGCGCCGCGGGACATCTGTTCCAGAAGCAGTGGAATCAAGTCAGATGTATTGTCGGAGATGTGGCGGTGGGGAAGACCATTGCAAAAGTATACGTGAATTACGAAAAAACCGGCAGCAAAACCGGCGCGGCGCATACATTTGGCGCGTATATCGACTGCCTGCGCATCCGGCCGGAGGACGTCGCGCCGAAAGCCGCGCCGGTTGAATACGCGAATATATTTGTCGGCACAAACGACAGGCCGCTTTACTCCAGGGGACTCCAGTGGCCCGCCATCATGACGCCGAATGGTTTCAATGCGTGGTGCCCGTCCAATCAGCCCCTGAGCACATCGCACCTGGGCGGCACGGACTATATCACAAACAAAATATTCACCCCGTACCCGGCGGCCGGCCTCACCCATATCACCGTAACGCATGAAGCCAGCGCCTGGATTGGCGACTTCGGCACATTCAATTTTATGCCGAACACCGACTACGACCCGTCCGGCGCCAGCCTCCTCGCGGCAGCCAACCGCCGGACTTTGTACGACCGGGACAGCATGATTGCGAATCCGGCTTATTTCTCAGTCGATTTGAGCGGTGCGGAAGGCTCGCATGCGAAGAGCGTGAAGCTGGAACTCACGCCCACGGAGCACGCCGCCTATTCGAGGATGACGTTCCCAGCTGATTCCACCTATGTAAATGTCATCCTGGACGCGATGTATATGTCCAGCGCCACGCGCGTGGCGACCGCCGGCGGCAACATTTCTTTTGAAGGCAGTGCGTTTAGCGCGATGACGGCGTGGAACTCGTCGGAAGGGCGCAGCGCCAACATGTATGTTTACGGTGAATTCAGCCCGGCGCCCTCCGCGATCAAGGCGTACAATGCCAACGCGAACGCCACGTCCATGGTCACATTCTCGGCGGGAACGACGGAAGTCACTCTCAAAGTGGCCACATCCTTCATCAGCGCGGAGCAGGCAAAGAAAAACCTGGCTCTTGAGATCGCCCCGGGCTCCTCCTTTGATGAAATAAAGGCGCAGACAGCCAATGTTTGGAATGCTCTCATGGATACTGTGCAAGTCGAAGGGGCTTCCGAAGAAGATAAAGTGGAGTTGTATTCCAATCTGTACCGCCTGTACGCGGATCCGCTGACTCTTTCCGAAAACACCGGCACAGTCGAGGCGCCCGTCTGGACATATGCCAGCCCCTATCAGGGCACAAGTGGAACGACGCGCGCGCCGACGACCGGGTACAAGTTTTACTATAACAATGGGTTTTGGGACACTTACAGGGGGTCCTGGTCGGCGTACCAATTCCTGACGCCGGATCGTGCCGGAGAGATGCTCAACGGCCTTGTCCAGCATTTTGTTGACTCGGATTGGCTGGCGCGCTGGATTGCGCCGGGCGGTCGCAACTCGATGGTCGGCACGAGTTCCGATATCATCTTCGGCGACGCGGCGGCCAAGGGCGGTATAGATTTTGATATCGAGAACGCCTATCTGTCGGCTCTCAAGAACGCGTCGGTCTATTCGCCCAGCGCGACGTCCGCCTCCGCCCCCCGCGCGAGCTACGCGGGGCGCGCCGGGATGGATGCCGCTCCGTTCCTCGGGTATACGACGACGTCCGTGTCCTGGGCGCTGGACAATTACCTCAACGATTTGGGCGTGTCCATTCTGGCGGAAAAGCTGGGCCATGACGACGAAGCGGTGTATTTCCGCAATACGGCGCAGAACTTTGTAAACCTCTGGAATTACAACCGAGGCGGCTGGTTCATTGGCAAGAACGCCGCCGGCGCGTGGAACATCCCGAACGGGCTCAGTTACGAGGGGCTCACGTCCGCCGACACGACAAGCGCATATTATAAAGGCAACGGGTATGAGGAGACAAACGGCTTTACGACGGCGTGGCAGGCGTTCGCCGATATGCAGGGCCTTGTGAACCTATACGGCGGCAAGGAAAAGTTTACTGCTCGCCTCGACAAGTTCTTCTCGGATGAAGTGATGTATTATAACGGCGGGCGCGATTATGCGCTGGACTTCTACGACACGAAAATGGGGCAGTACGGACACGCGAATCAGCCGGACCACCATATCCCATACATGTATTGCTACGCCGGGCAGCCTTACAAGACGCAGGCGCTGACGCGCGAGATCTTGGACAGGGTTTACACCGGATTCTCCTTCGGTCAGGGCTTCCCGGGCGACGCGGACAATGGCGAGCAATCCGGATGGTATGTCATGACGATGATCGGCCTGTATCCGTTCTCGAATGGCGCGGACGGTTACATCATCACATCGCCGATGCATCCGAAGACGATACTGAACCTGCCAAGCGGCAAGCTGGAGATCATCGCCAACAACAACAGCCGCCAAAACGTCTATATTCAGAGCATGACCATCGATGGCCAGCCGTATAACAGCTGCTATATCAAGAAAGGCGATCTGCTGGCCGCCCATCGGATCGTTTTTGAAATGGGGCCGCAGCCTTCCGAGTGGGCGTGTGGTTCCGTGCCGCCGTCGCTCACCCCGGCGGACAGCGACGCCGTGCCGAACCCGCTCAAAGACTTTACCTCGTCCGGCGTGACGGTCGTATCCGCCCTGCCGGAGAACAGCCATGCGGCTCAGCAGGTTTATGTGACGAACTTGCCTGGCGCGAACGCCGCCCTGCTGTTCAACAACACATCCGGCGCCAACGCGGCTTTCACCGCGCCGTCCGCTTCAGTTACCTATTATTTCCCAGACGCAAAAAAAGTGGAAATGGTGACGCTTACATCGGCCTCTATGCTCGGCGCCTCCGCGCCGGACAGCTTGGCGTTTTACGGTTCCCAGGATGGCACAAATTGGAAATTTTTAGGAAAGCGGGAAGAGATCGCTTTCGCGTGGGCGCGACAGACAAAGCCTTTCGCTATCAGCAACGCATCGACCTATTTTTATTATCGGCTGGATCTGACGGCCAAAGAGAACATCTCATTGTCTGAGATAGAACTGTCAGGCTATCCCGCGAGTATCCTCAAAGCCCCAAAGAACTTTATGAGCGGACAGACAAGTTTTACCGTCACTGCGGAAAACAGCGCGGCCAATATCCGGGTGCGAGATTCTGACTTCAACCAATTGGCTGCCCCGGCGGCAGCTGTATCGGCGTCGACAGTGAACACCGACGGGACAAAGACGTTCACGGTAACGTTGGATGGCCAGATCTCCGATAGGTATTACCTCACGGCAGAGAACAGCGCCGGCCAGGAGTTATCAGCATCTCGCAGGACGATAGGCGCCAGCGCCGGGTTAGGGATTTACGCCAGGGACGAGAACGCTGTCGCCGAGTATGACAACACCGCCGGCGCCGATGCCGTCAGCCTGAGGCTGATCATGGCCGCCTACGACGGTGCGGGCAGGCTGGCCGGAGTGGTTCCCGGCGATGCCATCACCGTCGCCGCCGGGGACAGAGCTTTCTTGGAGGCAGATATATCTGCCTTCGGCGGATGCTCGTTTACGGCGTTTGCCTGGGAGGAGACGTATGCCCCTGTCTGCGAGCCGGCTGAATTGTAAGCAGATGTTCGAGGCGAAGCTCATCAAGGGCGGGCGGGCAGTCAATTTCGTCGGTTTTGTAAAATATATCCACATGTAAAAGGGGGACACCAAAGTGAGCCGCGCAAAAAGCGTCGCAGTCTGGCCGATCGTTCTCATCATCGCGTTTCAACTACTGACCTTCCATATCCCCGCCGTTTTCGCGGCGCCGGTCTGGGCGCTGGGCGGGCATGACGTCGTCTGCGAATTGGAAGAAGGCGATCTGGGAAATGGGACGGCGGCCGCAGCCTCCCCGATAACGGGTTTCTCAGGTTCGGGTTACGTAACGGGCTTTGCGAGCAAAGGAGACTCCGTTTCGATCAACGTAACCGCGCCCAGCTCCGGCGTCTACGGATTTACCGTCCGCAGCGCGCTTTACCTAAAAGACGCGGCGCGCGGAAAACCCCACGCGTACAGCCACGTCGGTTCGAGAGGCGACCAGAGCATTACCGACGGGAGCTGGACAAACGCGAGATACTGGGCGTCGGGTGTCCCGTCGTACGTCGGAGAGCCCCGTTGGGTGCAAGTGGATTTGGTCGAGCCCGCGCGGATCGCGATGGCGCGCATTCGCATCCCCGCCACCTGGGGCTCGCGAACACAGACGTTTTCGCTTTGGGGCGGTGTTGACGAAGACAATCTCATAGAACTGGCCCCGTCAAAGGTCTATCAGTTCGAACGAAACACCTCGGCGCCGGGTCTTGGTAATTTTGTGGACATCGAGTTTTCCGAACCCGTTTCTCTCCGCTACGCGCGGGCGGTTTTCACCGGCCGCAGCGACACCGGGGCAGACGGCTATCAAGTTTCAAACTTCGAATTGTACCCGACAAGCCGCACCGCCGAGCTGTACGTCGACGGCTTGAAAGCGACCGAGTTCAATATGTCTCCGCAGAAGATCATCAGCCCGTCGGATATCGCCGCCAGCGGCACCGCGTCGTTCGATCCGGGCGTGCCCTCGTGGGTCGAAGATCCCTCCGGCGGCGTCCTCCTCACGGCCGGCGCGCACACGCTCTCCGTCGTCAGCGGCGGCGCTTTCCCCGGAGAATACAACATCGACGCCGTGTCGTTTTCCGCGCCGCAGGAGATGGACCCCGGCGTCTTGGCGGTCATAAACGCCATAGACGCGCTGCCCGCGGCGGACTGTCTGCGGCTCGGCGACAAGCCGGCCGTCGCGGCGGCCCGCGCGGCTTACGACGCCTTGGACGAGGCCCAAAGAAATCTGATTTTCACCTACTGGAAGCTGGCGGAAGCCGAGGCCAGACTGTCCTATCTTGAGGCGGAGAGCGACGACCGGCGTCCGCCCGTCATCGGCGGCCTATCCGTCGGCGACGCCGTCAACGGCGCGCTTTGGACCGTCAAAGAGAATCTCCAATTTGGCGACATAGCTTACGGCGACGCATCCGCCGCGTTCACGGCCGTCCCCGACGATCTGAAAGGCGCCGCGTGGGTAAGCCCCGCGTTGGCGTCGAACGCGTGGAACGGCGCCGGCACGCTGTGTTCCTTTACCGTGAACAGGGACGGCTGGCTCTATATAGCCGCAATCGGCGCGCCCGCGTGGCTCGCCGATTACGAAAGCGCGCAAGAGCAGATCTCTGTCGGCGGCGAGTCGTATCATCTCTACAGAAAGCCGGTCGAAGCCGGAGCGGTGCTGCGTCTTCCGGCGCAAGGCGACGCCCGACTGTTGTACATACCGATCGTAAAGACGGCGACGCTCAGCGCGCCCCCCGACAAACCCTCGATCAGCCGTTTCGCGCCGCCGTTCGACACGGCGGGGTGGTATACGCAGCGGACGGACCTTGGCCCCGGTTCGCCGCTGTTTACCGATGACGCGGCCCTCGTAACCGAGGCGCCGCAAAGGTATCGGGGCGCCGATTATATCCAAACATACAACGGCGCCCGTTCCGGCATAAGCTTCTACGCCGAGCGCAATATCGAAGTGGCCGTCACGCTCGACACGAGGGCAAGCGCCTTGCCGCAGTGGCTTTCGACGTGGGAGAACACGGGCCTGACGCTGTCCGCGACCGGCGGAAGATCCTACAGGCTATACAGCAAAGAGTACCGCGCGGGCGAATTTATCACCATACCCAGTTTGCCGACAAACGTGCCCGACAATTGCATCATCATCGCCAAGCCCTCCGCGGGGGGCGAACAGAGGACAGAAAACCCGCTCGCGCCCTTGGGCGAGGACCGATGGGACTCCGATCTGGGCTACAGATATTACGCAAACGACGTTTTTAACCAAGACGGCGCGCTGCCTCTCAGCTATTCGCTCAAAAGCGGCTCCGCGTCCATCGTCTCAAACAACGCGGCCGAACCCGCGGACCTGGCGTTCCGGCGCATCTATACCACAAGCGATGCAAGCTCCGCGCAGTTCATGAACGCCACCGACGGTCTCGACGCCTCGTATTGGCAGTCGGACGCGCCTTCGTCCTGGATCAGCGTCAGCCTGGGCAGGGTCAAGCGTGTGAACGTCGTGGAGGTGCGGCTGCCAGCCGCGATGTCCGCGCGCGGCCAGACATTCGGCATTGAAGGCGCGGCAAACGGCTCCGACTACAAAACGCTCACACCGCCGCAAGCGTACGCGTTTAACCCGTCTTCGGGCAATACGGTCAAGATCGCGCTGGCCGAGCCCGCGGACGTGGACCATGTGCGCCTTTCGTTCTCCGGCGGCACAGCCTGTGTCGGAGAATTTCGGGTGTTCGGCGATGAAACGACCGGCGTCGACAAGTATATCGCGCTTTCGTCGGAGAGCGGCGCGTCTCTCGAAAAGGACTTCGGGCAGCCGATAGACGGCCGCGCGATTTTCGAATTCAAAGTAAAGCCGTCCCGAGAGGACAACGCCGCCGCCGTGAGGCTGACAGGGGCTTCCGACGCCGTGGCCGTGATGCTGACGTTTAGCGCCGACGGTTCTCTCTACGCAAATGACGGCGGCTCGCAAACCAAAATCCTGCCGTACCGCGCCGATACGTGGTATACGGTCAAGATCGCGGCGGATCTCAACGCCGGCGTGTACGACCTGTGGGTCAATCAGCTGCGCAAGGCCGAATCGCTCGCGGCGGCGGCCCCCGGCGGCGTGCGGAAACTGGCGTTTTCCGCAGAAGGCGAGGGAAGCCTTTCGATAGACAACGTGAAGGCCTACGACGACACGGAGGAGTATCTGTTTGAGGAAAGCTTCGGCGCTGCGGATTTTGTCCCCGACGGATGGCTCTTTACAAACCCGCGGGCCGCCGGAGTCGCCGACGTCCCGTTCGCGTCGGATAAGAGTCTCGCGCTCACCGCCGACGGCTCGGCCGCCAAGGCGACAAGGCGAATCCCGGAGACATCCGGTGTGGTCAGCTTCGAAACCAAAGTGAAGCTCTCGAACGCCGGGTTTGCCGCGGCGCCCGTAATCACCGACGATCAGAACCGTGTGGCCGCCGCCGTCGCGTTCTATCGGAACAATCTCTACGCCGTAAACGGCGACAATTGGATCAAGATCATAGACGGCGAATCTCCCTGGGCTTACTACCCCGCAGACAACTGGTACCTGATCAAAATCACCCTCAACACCTACACCAACCGCTACGACCTCTATGTGGACGGCGCGTCTAGAATGAAAGGGCTCTCGTTTGTGCAGGACGTTGATTCCGTCAGCCGCGTTGCGTATACCCTCATTGACGATAACGTCTGCTATGTCAACAGCCTCAGCGCGTATAAAGGTTTCGATCTTGGCGGCGGGCTGATCGACAAAGAACGCGTACTGAACGTCAAAGACGCCCCCTATAACGCCAAAGGGGACGGAATGACCGACGACACGGAAGCGATCCAAGCCGCTCTCGACGACGCGGCTTTCACCGGCCGGACGGTTCTTGTGGATGGCGGCGCGTTCCTTACCAGCACGCTCTCGGTGCGCAGCGACACGACGCTTTATGTCAGCCAAACCGCGTCGATACTGGGCGTGCAGGACAAAAACAACTACCCGCTGATCGAAACGTGTGAGGGCCTTGTCAACCACGCGCAGATCGGGCGCGGACTGGTGTTTACCGAAAACGCCTCGAACGTCCGCATTGAGGGCGGCGGCGTGATTGACGGCAACGGTTTGTATGGGTACAAGGTCAATGACCCGCCGCAAAACCAACGGCTCCAGCTGGCACGCCCGTGCGTCATACTGTCCGTATTGTCTCACGATGTGACGATACAAAATGTCAGCCTCATACGCAGCGCGTTCTGGACGCTTGTGCCGATGGAGTCTGAAAACGTCGCCATTCGCAACGTCAACGTCAACAGCATAAACAACACGCCAAACCGCGACGGAATCGACCCCGTTGACGTGGTAAACCTGACCATCGAGAACTGCAACATCTTGGCGGGCGACGACGGGTTGTGCTTCAAAACGTCCAGTTTTCACGGCAATCGCAATGTGGACGTATGCGGCGTTCGGATCATGGCGCTGTCCAATGGGATAAAGTTCGGTACCGACACATACTACGAGTGGAAAAACATAACAATTTCCGACGTCACGATGAAAAACGTCGTCAAAGCGGGCATCGCAATCGAGGCCACCGACGGCGCGGAGGTTGACGGTGTGACGTTTGCGCGCGTAGACATGAGCGACGTCGACGCGCCGGTCTACATGACAGTCGGAAACCGCGGGCGCCAGCCGACCTCAAGGCCCGGTATGAGAATCGGATGGATTCGCAACGTAGCGTTTACGGATGTGAATTTCTTCAACGCCAAAGAAGCTCCCTACAGCTTCGAGGCCGACACACATGAAAATGTTTTGATTGGCCTGGACAACGACACGCACCGCATCCAAAACATCGCGTTTCGCAACGTGACGATGGAAATGCCGGGCGGTGCCGCCGCCGTACCCGGCTGGCCGTCCGGGACGCTGAACGGGTATCCCGAACACTACAACGTCGACGGCAAACCGAACGCCTGGGCCTACTGTATACGGTATGCCGACAATGTGACGTTCAGCAACGTCACCAACATATTGTTAAACGGCGACGCGAGGCCGGAAATCTCTTACGGCGACTACGGAGCGTCTCCGATAGAATTTGCCCGCCCTGTCACGTACGTAAGAGCTGTTTATCTCAGAGCGGCGCTGGGGACGCCGGCGAATCGGCTGAACCTGCCCGAAACCGTGCAAGTCATCGCGGACTATGATCTCACCGCGTCGGTTCCGGTTTCGTGGCGCCCAGAGGGAACATACAACCCCAACGCTGCCGGCGTTTACGCGTTTACCGGAGCACTGGGCGAGTCCCCCGGCGTCGCAAACGGCGGGGACCTCGCCGCTGTCGCGTACGTCCGCGTTGTAGAAGGCGATTCCCCCATCCCCGCGCCGCCGTCCAACGTATCGGCGTCGGTCAGCGGAAGCGCCAACCCGTCGCAGGCGATCACAATCAGCTGGACGGCGTCTTCGTCGGAAGACGTGGCCGCGTACAGCGTGTACGCCGGCATGACGCCCGATTTCGATCTGGAAAGCGCCGTGTTCTGCGGCAGGACGCCGGACCTGAGCCTGGTTTATTTGCCGGGCTCGAGGCAGGCGCTCTATTTCAAGGTTTGCGCGCTGAGCAGCTTATCCGCGGCCTCAGAACCGTCCGCCGTCTCGAATCTTGTGGTGGGCGGCATAGACCCACAGCCCGCTCCGGACATTGTCTTGCTCAATACCGACATCCGCGGCTACGAAGTCAAAAGCGTAACGGTCAGCGCCGTGGACAAAGCGGACGTGGGTGCGGCGGCCATGGCGGTCTTTGCCCGTTACGCCGAAAACGGGCGGATGACAGCCGTTTCGTCCGTCCCTTTCAGCCTGAACGGCGCCAGCCAAACGTTAGATTTGACGCTCCATCGCCCGCTCGGCTTTGAGGCACGAGACCTGGTAAAAGTTTACTTTTTAAACGCCGAAACCTTTGTACCGCTTGCGGACGCGTTGAAACTGAAGACGCCGGTTCCGGGCGACGCGAACCCCGACCTTCCCGAGGACGGTTCGACGTTGCAAATCGAAGCCGAAAACTTCGCGTATTCAACCGGCTCCGTGTCGGTCGCGGACGCGCCGGCGGGGAACACGGCGACAAGCGGCGGACGCCAAGTCGAGGGCGTAGACCAAGCTGACGCTCTCACTTACATCGTCGACGTTCCCGAAACGGGATACTACAACGTCTATGTTCGCTTTACAAGCGCCGCCAATGCGGGCGATACGGGCGGCATCCGGGTGACCGCCGGCGGCGTTGACTACGATCTCAGAAATTTTTCCAGGCCCTATAATAACAGCGATTGGAACGGGAATTACCAGTCTCTGAGATTCTGCGTCTGGCTGGAATCCGGGTTGGCGCAGCCGCTTACGATCACAAATGTCGGCAGGGACTCGTCGTCGGCCATGTCCATCAATATAGACCGCGTCGATATCCAAAAGTTCGTCCCGACCGTCATCCCAACGGATGGAAGCCCCGCGCGCATAGAGGCGGAGAACTTCATGTCAAAGAATAGCGCGCTGAGGGTCATCAACGACCATGCCCCCGGATTCGAATCCAACACATGGTATGCCAGCGCCATACTGGCGGGCGATACGGTCACATACCGTATTGAAATCGCCGAAGCGGGGGCATACAACTTCGCCGTCGCGCTGGCGAGCCAGAACAATTCGATGCAGTACCGATTGGACTGCGCCGGCCAAAGCGCGGTGTCCGAGGTCGTCGAAAGAACCAGCAGTTGGACGGCGTACCGCGAAGAGAGCGTCCGGCTTGACTTGCCGGCCGGAGTCTGGCTCTTGACTTTCACCGACACTTACAGCAGGTACAACTACGATTACATCGACGTATCCAAAGTTGACAACGCGCCTTGACGCGCGAAAACTGTTGACAACACCGCCGGCGCCGATGCCGTTGGCCTGGAAGGAGACGTATGCCCCCCGTCTGCGAACCGGCTGAATTGCCATTTGCCTTTCACAAAATGGTAGAAAATGTTAAAAAGAGGAAAATCGACTCGAAACTGGCTTGTGGCATCTCCTTCCATAAATCCATAAAGTGGGAAAAAGAAATGTGAAACAGCAAGTAAAAGTGCCGTTTTGTAAGAAAAAACGGCACTTTTACTTGTTTTTAATAAAGTATACCTTTTTGAGAGCGCGCCATAGACACGGAACAACTCTTTTTTATCATAAATAGTTTGCAAAGTCAAGTGGTATGTACAATATTTTTTATGCATTTCGACCGAATCGGACGGGACAATTCGCCAGAAACGGCAATTTCAAAAAGGTATAGCATAGCAGGCCATGCAGGAACCGCCGAAGTGGCTGCGGCCCAAGGAGTTCGTGTGAGTCGGCGGGATATGTCCGGAAGTGGGCGGCCGTTTTGTGTGCAGAGAAAGCGGTCGCCGGTGGGACTGTTTGTGCAGACGGTCTCGCCCCGGACAGGTTCATGCTTGTCATGGGCGCTGTGGGCGGCGGACGAGTCCTTTGGGCGGTGTGCCCGACCGCCGTGTGCGGCCGAGGAACAAGGCAAAAAAGAAGGCAGGTGATGTGACCGAGTTGTGGAGCATTGTCAAAATTTACAGAAACCTGCGGATGTGCTGCCCGTTTCGGCACAGAAGAGATATTTTGCCTTCCTATCCGTTCGGCGATATATAAATGGTTCAGGTGTCAGAAGTGCGTCTGGCGACGGTCAAGTCGATTTTTCGTCAGATGGAGCAAAAAACGCAGTGGATATTGGGCGCATTCGCGAGGCTTTTTGTAACCGGGGTCCCCGCGCGGCTTGCCGTGTGGGGTGGCCATGTGGCGGAAAAATCGCCGGCCAGCGGCGGGCGAGGCTTTTGACACCTGAACCATAAATTCAGTGTTCGTATAAAGGCGGTGATATTTTGGCGGAACAGTTGGTGGAACTCACAGGGATAACCAAATCCTTTCCGGGTGTCAAGGCTTTGGAAGACATCAGTCTCGATCTGTATGCCGGCGAGGTGCACGCCCTGCTGGGGGAAAACGGAGCCGGGAAATCCACGCTCATGAAAATTCTCTCGGGTGTGTATCAGCGGGACGCCGGCGTCATCCGTGTGAGGGGGCAGGAAGTGGAGATTGTGAGCCCCAAAGCGGCGGAGGCGTTGGGTATCGTCATCATCCACCAGGAACTCAATCTCTGCAAGCACCTTACCGTTGCGGAAAACATCTTTCTGGGGCGGGAATTCAGAAACCGCGGGGTATTGGACAAAAAACGGCAGTACGAGGAGAGCCGCAAGATACTCGGCGACCTCAACATCGATTTGGATCCCAATACTGTTGTCGGTTCCATCGCGGTTTCTAAACAGCAGATGGTGGAGATTGCGAAAGCCATCTCTGTCAACGCGGACATCATTATCATGGACGAACCCACTTCCGCCCTGACGGAAAAAGAGATAAAGGATCTCTTCCATATCATCGGGTTGCTGAAATCACAGGGAAAAGGGATCATTTACATATCACACCGCCTGGAAGAACTTTCAAACATTGCCGACAGGGTCACGATTTTGAGGGACGGACAGTTTGTAGACGCCATGCGTTTTTCATCCCCCGAAGAGATCCAAGGCAATCTGGAGGACATTATCGCCAAGATGGTGGGGCGCGACATCAAGGATAAGTATCCAAGAACGGATGCGCCGCTTGGCGACGTGGTGTTTGAGGCGGAAGGCATTTGTACCCTGACAGGCGTAAAACACGTCTCGTTTCAACTCCGGCGCGGGGAGATAGTCGCCATGGCCGGTCTCATGGGCGCCAAGCGCACGGAACTGGTGCGGGCTATCTTTGGGGCGGACAAGAAGACATCCGGCGTGATTCGCGTCGCGGGCAAAGAAATTGCCGTCAACATGCCAAGAGACGCCATTGCGAACGGCATTTTCTCCATCCCCGAGGATCGCCGCCGCGACGGGCTTTGTATCAATCTGGAACTGTTTAAGAACATCACGCTGCCCAATTTGGACATTTCCTCAAAGTGGGGCGTGCTGGACCACCGGCAAGAGATGGATTTATCATCGCATATTGTGGAAACCCTTCGCATCAAGACGCCATCCCTCACGCAGTTCGTGAGAAACTTGAGCGGGGGCAACCAGCAAAAAGTGGTGCTGGCCAAATGGCTGCTCCGTCAGGCCAATGTGGTTCTGTTCGACGAACCGACCAGAGGCATCGACGTTGGCGCCAAAATCGAAATCTATCATTTAATGAACGATTTGAAAAAGCAGGGCATCGGCGTCATGTATGTGTCTTCGGAATTGCCGGAGGTCCTGGGTGTTTCCGACAGGATTCTTGTGATGTGCGACGGCCGGATCACCGCCGACCTGAAAACATCGGAAACAACCCAAGAGGAAATTTTGCATTATGCCACGCAATTCAAGGGGGACATCGCGTAATATCAAAGAGAGGAGACACTTTATGAAGCTGCTGCCTACGAAAAAGGACCCTGCGTCACAGGATAACCGCGGGGCGATGACGCCGATTGAAATGGAGATGGAGCGGACGAAGAGGAAGCTGTCGCCCACCGCCAAACAATACTTGACCACGTTGAGCGCCTTGGTCATCCTCATTGTTGTCTTCACGATCATCAACAACCGTTTTATCGCCAGCCAGAACATTCTGAATATCGTCTTCCAGACGACGCCCATCATCATCATCGCCATGGGCCAGACATATGTCCTTATCACGGGCGGTATTGATCTCACAATCGGTTCCAATATTGCTTTCGCCGCCATGGTCTCCTGCCTCCTGATGAGCGGCGGCCTGTCGTTTTTTGTGGCCATTCCCATCGGCATGCTCATCGGCGTATCGGTCGGCGCCATCAACGGCGCGCTGATTACATACGGGAAGCTGCCGCCGTTCATCGCCACCATGGGTACCATGTCGGCTGTCCGCGGCGCCGCGCAGATCATTACAAACGGCATGCCTGTCGCCAGCGGCAACGCACTGTTTCAGACAATTGGCCAACAGCGTTCTTTCCTCTCCATCCCCAATTCCATTTACCCAATGATTGTCCTCGTGCTCATCTTCGGTTTTATTCTGGCCAAAACGCGGTCGGGGCGGTACCTTTACGCATACGGAAGCAATTACGAGGCGACACGTCTTTCCGGCGTCAACACGAACACCACCATCCTGAAAGCCTATATCGTCAGCGGTTTCCTCTCCGTCTGCGCCGGGCTGCTCATTGCTGCCAAACTCGACTCCGCCGCGCCTACGGCGGGCGACGGTTACGAACTGGACGCCGTCGCCGCGTCCGTCATCGGCGGTGCCAGTACCATGGGCGGCGAGGGTACGATTTTCGGGACTTTTTTGGGAGCGCTGATTATCGGCGTTCTGCGCAACGGGCTCAATCTGGCCAGCATCAACACCAACTATCAAAAGATTGTCATCGGCGCCGTCATCTTGGCCGCTGTCTTTGTTGATAAGCGCAGAAAGAAGTGATGCAGCGCCCCAGCCGTTCTCCGGTTTTTCAGGAACACAACAATTGGCCGATTTCCCACCCGCGTGACTGAGAATCCGATGCCGTTTTGCGCGCGTGGCGGGCGTCAATTGTGTGATAACACAACTTTAGGAGGAGAAAATATGAAAAGGAGACTCATCCCAATCCTTATGGCGGCGATCATGCTCACAGCCCTGCTGGGCGCCTGTTCCAGCAGTGACCCCTCGGTGAACACCGGCGACAACAGCGGCTCAAACACAGAATACAAGATCTCCCTCATCACGATGGACAACATCGACCAGCACTGGCTGGGCGTCCGCGACGGCGCCGAAGCGGCCGCCAAGGAAATCGGCGGCGTCACGGTTACCTTTGACTCCGGCGAAAA
>JAISCT010000036.1 GCA_031265355.1 Oscillospiraceae bacterium
CAATAGTTACGGGTGGGGACGCCGGCGGGGCCGGCCTCCACTCCCTTGTGGAACTGCGCGCCTAAGCGGGCTGCGCGATGACGGGCTCGCCCAGCGGGACAAGTGTCCCGCTGTCCCAGGTGAATACTTTCACGGTGTATGCCTCCGTCAGCTTTGACGTGTCGAACGCCAGCGTGCGGACGGCCAGGCCGCCGGCGCTCACAAGGCTCTCGGCGCCGGCCGTCTGCAGCAGCCGGCCGCTGGCCGCGTCATACGCCGCCGCTATCAGCCGGACGGATTGGACTTCCTCCGTGTTGTTGATGACGGACACGGACACGGCGCCGTCCTTGAGCGCGGCGTCCGTGTACAGGCCGGGCGCGATATCCAGTTGGTAGCGCGCCAGGCTGGACGGATCGCCGATGTCGTTGTACACGTCGAAATAGGTGCCGTCGGCCTTTCGGCGCTGGTACGTGAACGTCACAGTGAACGGCTCCGCGGGGGACAGTATCCTCAGCGTGCCGCCGCCGACGCCGCCGGACACATATTCGGCGGCGTCTGGGTCGCTGACCGCCACGGCGACCCTGTTCGCCGTGCTGCTTAAAGCCAGCGCGCCGCCGTCCGCGTTTTTGACGGCAAACGAGAGCGCAAGGCCGCTCTGCGATTCCGAGAAGGCCACGGACACGCGGTAAGGCGCCGTGCCCGACGGGACCGGCTGGTCGCCCAGGGTCTGTTTCACGCGCAAAATCGGGTGGCCGTCCCCGTCCAGGTTCTGCGTGTCAAAGACGACCTCGTCGGTGTACAGGTACCGGCCGCCGGTGTTCGTGGGCCGCGCGTGATAGACATGGTAGAGTTCCGTGCCGTCCGGCGAGTTGACGAAGGAACCGTGCCCGGTGCTGTATACGCTCCTGCCTTCGGTCTCGGTCATCTTGACGATGGGGTTGCCGGCGTACTTCTTCCAGGGCCCCAGCGGGTCGTCGGCCACGGCATAGCCCTCGCCATACCAAATGTTGGCATAATTGTTGCAGGAATAGACCATGTAATACTGGCTGCGCGCCTCGCCGTCGAGGGTATACGTGAATTTCATGGTAGTGGAACCTTCAGCCCAGCGCCGGTCCTTGTTCGCTCCGTTTGTCGAGGCGAAGTCGTCCACATGGGCGTTTTCCCACGCCTGCGGTTCGTCTCTGTAGCTGATCACCGGCACAAACCCGTCTTTACGCGCGGAGGAAGTGTCGTTTAGAGGCTTGTTTGCGTTGATATAGGACGCATCCACCGTAGGCATGACCGGTTCGTTGGCGTTCCACCAGCCCGTTGTCATCTTGACAGCGTAGATGTTGGACTCCTCAATGTACTTGCCCAGCGTGGTGTCCCACACCCAGTTGCGGTAGGCGTTGCGCGAATAGTACAGGTATATATCGCCGTTGTCGTCAAAGAAGACATTGGGGTCGATGAACGGCAGATAAACGCCCAGCGGTGCGGTCTCTCCCTCCGCAAGGGTTGTAGGAGGCGATTTTTGGGTGGCGTCCATAATCAGGTTGACGTCGTGGTAGTTCGGGTCGTACGGATAGTAGTCGATGGGCGCTTTTTCGATGTTGTAAAACGGGCCTTCCGGTGATTTCGATACGGCGACGCCTGTCTTACAGGCTTCTTCAAAACTGGTAAAGCCGAAGTGCGTCAGTTTGTCCTCGTTGCGGGTCATGCGCCCGGCATAAAACAGGTAATAGTACCCGTTGTTCGGGTTGTAGTAGCACTCGGGCGCCCAGAACCAGTCGTTTGCCCATGTGTTCGGATCGTTTGTAGGGATCGCGCCGGACAGCCTTTCCCATGTGGTGAGATCCGCCGACCTGTAGATGCCGAATCGGTACCCCGATCTGGCTCCATCCGTGGAGTACGCGTAATAATAGCCGCTGGCCGCATCATACAGGACGTATGGGTCGGCCCCCTGAGACGACGCGTCGTTGTGGAACGTCGCGTTTGTCACTGTATATTCCGAACTGTCATAGACCTCAAACTTGGCGATGGTCATCGCGCCTGTCTCCTGAGAATACGGCGTGGCGTTTTCCATGCCGACGCGCACCCGGGAAGCGATCACGCGGTCAAAGGTGATTTTCGAGGCGGCAAGCGTTTCTGTCGCCAGTTGCGTCTTTTGGTTGGCTGCGTCAACCCACGCGAATCCGTCCCAATACTGCACGCTCAGGGATTTTGGTATATTCGAACCGGGGCCGGCTGTGCTTGCGGCGTCGATGACGAAGTACAGATCGATTTCCGCGAAAGTCTTTGGGCTCGGCCAATAGACCTCGACAAATTCATACGGGCGGGCATCCTTAACCAGCCGCACCACCTTGCCCGCCGCGTTCGACGTGCTGGTTGTATACTTATTTGTCCACCTAGATGTGGTATTTCCGTTTAGCATATTGTTGGGATAATTCGTGCCGCTGGTATAAGAGGCTGTCGCCAGTGCGCCCATGTCTGAAACGGTGGCGGTATTTATCGCCGCCGTGTTCAGCGCGATGTTGTCGGCGGAAGCGGTTCCATCAATCGTGATGACCGCCCTGGCAGGTAAATCGACGCCATTCTCCGTCAGTGGAACCGTTCCGGAAACCTCAATGGTTTTGGACGCCGTAAAATCCGCGGCCTTGATGTTGTCCCAAACGGCTTTTTTGACCAGTGTGATCCCGCTGTCGTATGTCACGTTTACGGCTGTCGGAATCGCCGGTACGCGGCCGACGGCCGTCGTGAGCACGAGCTCGGAGACGCGGACCGGTGTGCCGAGAGGTTCCGGCGCGCAGACAGCCGTGTAATCGCCGTTTCCGTCGTCCGTGGCCCTGACCGTGATCGTCGACGGCGCCATATACTCGGACGAAGCTGTGACCGTTATGTCGCCGGCGTCGTGATCCGACTGGATGACGACGAGGGCTCTACCGTTGAAGGCGGAGCGTTCCGAGTGCGTATTTTTTTCCACGCCTTCCCATTTGTACGGCTCGGCGCTCTCCTGTTGCCCGTTGTCCACACCGACAATGTAACCGCCCGTGACGTCGAATTTGATGCGCTGGCCGGCTGACGGCAGCGTCACGCCGTTTTCATCCACGACATCGCATTCAATGTAGGCGAGGCTGCGGCCATCCGCCTTAATCACGGACTTGTCGGCTTTCATGCGGATCGTATACGCCTGTCCCGCCGTTTTGATCACGTCGGCGGCCACTTCGCGTCCATCCACGTCTGTCGCGACGACTTTCAGTTCGCCCGGCGCAAAAGGTACATGCCATGTGAGATGCAGTTTGCCGTATTCGCCGTTGGGACTCACATAACCGCCGGGATTGATGTCGCTCTGGTTGTTTGCCAGCACATTGCCGCCGGATGAATCCTGCGTCGGTTCGTGCGTCTCATAGTATTTCAATCCGAACTCCGTTGTTTTCAGGGCAAAACTCCGCTCTCCCAACGATACGCCGTTCAGGAATAGTTCGGCCTTCACCGCGTTTGTGTACACCCAGACCTCGACATCCTCTCCCGGGCGCCAGTCGTTCCAGTTCATCGGAACAATGTGCGCGAACGGGTCTTGGGACCACTGACTTTTGTATGCGTAATACGCATCTTTTGGGAATCCCGCCGTGTCGACGGCGCCAAACAACGAAACGCCGACGGGATAAACGCCAAACGGAGTGGGCTCGCCGATATAGTCGAAGCCGCTCCATACGAACGAGCCAATGAAGTGCTCGCGGTCACGCGCCCGTTTCAACCCGTATTCATGCGGATATGTCCAGCTGGACAGGTTGTTGTCGTACGAAGACGTGCCCCTGTGTCCCGGCGTCATATCCTGCATGGTATTGGGCAGCGACGGGTCGTAATAATAACCGCGCACGCTCGTTTGAGACGCGGCCTCTGAACAGAAGAAGAACGTATCCGGATACGCCGCGTGCAGCAAGTCGCTTGTCGCCGCGAGGTTATAGTTTGTGCCAATACCGTCCACGACCGCGTTGATATAACCCCAAACGGTATCCGGTGCGGGCGCGCTCGGCTTTTCCTTGTCCGTGCCGTGGACGATATACCGCGACAGATCGAGCGATTTGATGTCGTTGCGCAGCCGCAGCGTCTCGCCGTAATAATTGAAATTGATGTTTGTAGTCGCCGTGTTTGTGTCGGTTTCTCCGCGTGCGAACGATGTCGGCACGGGGTCGCCGGGCAGCAAGTAATCGTGCCAGTCATACCAAGCCGGTTTTGTGCCGACGCCGTTTAGCTCATTGCCGAGAGACCACATGGCCACGCTCGGCTCATTGATGTCGCGCGACACCATCTCCTTGATCACCCAATCTGACCACATGGTGTGCGCGGGCTGTGCCTCCGGCGCGCCGGGCCAGTCCGAGGGCACCTCGACAAGGAAAAAATTGCCAAAATCATATGCGGCTTTTGTGCCGCCCCATCCGTCGAATGCCTCTTCAACGACGACAATGCCAAGTTCTGAGCACAGATCGATACAGGCCTTGGACGGAGGGTTGTGAGATGTGCGCAGCGCGTTTATGCCCATCGACTTGCAGATGAGCAGTTCGCGTTTCAAAGCGTCGTAGCTTTCGACGCCGCCCAAGGCCCCGACGTCGTGGTGGTTATTGACGCCGTTCAGTTTCAAGTGTTCGCCGTTCACGAAGAATCCTTTTTCAGGGTCGGCCTGAAAATATCTGAAACCGTATTTGTACGCGGCGCTGTCGACAAGTACGGGACCCCCGCCCGCGTCGAAAAATAAATCGGCCGTGATAGTATAACGGTACGGGTCGTCCGTGGACCACAGGTGAACGTCTGAAAGCACAAAATTGTCGTCCAGCTGATAGGTGCCCTCAGCGCCGCATATCACCGGCGCTGAATCGCTCGACAAAACGAGTGCGCCCGATGCGTCATATACGTTTGTTTTTATCGAGAGGCTACCCTTCGCGCCGACATACGCTTTCGCGGTTACGCGAACGGCGGGCGATTTGGTTTTGAAGTCGTTCTCTATGGTGGGCGTGGTGATGACGACGCCGTGCCGAGCATACCTTGCCTGCTGTTCCGTGACGACAAGGCTGACCGGACGGGTGATGCCGGTACCCGTATACCAACGGCCGGACGGCGACATATTTTGCACTTTGACGACAACCACATTGGGAGCTGCCGTGCCATAGTGAAGGAATTCGGTTATATCATACGAAAATCCCGTGTAGCCATTGGGATAATTGCCGACAAGCGTGCCGTTCACATACACGACGGAGTTTTGATAAACGCCCTCAAAATCAATCGTGATCGTCTTGCTGCGCAAAGATTCGGAGACGACAAAGGTTTTTCTGTACCAACCGAGGCCGGCCCCTATGTAGCCGTGGTTGGCCGAAGTACCGCCCGATACCTTTTCTCCCTCAATGCTGAAATCATGGGGCACGGTTACGGTGCGCCATGCGCTGTCATTAAACGCGGGGGTTATTACATCCGCCGTTGTCACGCCGCCCGCATCCGCCAGGCCATAAAGCCTGAAGTTGGCGGCATTGTTTGCGCCTTGAGCGACGCTTGGCGTGCGCGTCGCAAGGAAGAACTTCCAATTGTCGTTAAAATCAATCACACAAGGCGCGCCGGCTTCGTCGATTTGTTCGGTAACGATAGCGGCGTCTTCCGAAGCGCCGTCCGGAGCGGCGGATACATAGGCCGAAAACATGGACGTCATCGACAGACACATCATCAGCGACATGACAAGACTGACAGCTTTTTTCATAGACATATGATCATACCTTTCTCAACTTCAGCTCTTATTTGTCTATTCGTCGGGTTCTTTTTTCCTGCGGCGAACGTTCCTGTGATTTTTAAGAAAAGCTGCGGGGAAAAAGCTTGAAATGTGAAAACTGTTGTGCTATAATGAAGACCGTTGGTATCCGGGTGTGGCGCAGCTTGGTAGCGCGCTTGAATGGGGTTCAAGAGGCCGCAGGTTCGACTCCTGTCACTCGGACCAATCGTGAAATCCTTCAACCGCTTGTGTTTCAAGCGATTGGGGGATTTCTTCTTTGGTGCGAAACAGTGTGCGCGCGGTGATTGAGGATGAATTTGGGCTCCTCACTGTCCGCAGCATTTCTTGTATTTTTTGCCGCTCCCGCAGGGACAGGGATCGTTGCGCCCGATTTTCGGCCCTGTCCTGCGTACGGTTTGTGTGGGAGTTGGTGGACCGGACTCCTCATTGTCGTCAAATTCTGCGAGATCCCATCCTTCTTTGGTAAGAATCTTCATTCGCCAATACAGCAGCTTTTGTGTGTCTCGGGTATGCAGAACCTGATTGAAAAAGTCGGCGTGGAGAGCGTATAAGTGGGGATATTCCTTGCGCAGCCGCAAAAGCTTCGAGCGATAGGCGTTTTTCTCTGCTAAAATATGGGCTTCCATAGCGACCAGATTGAGCTTACACTGCTCACAGTCGCAGTCGTTGTTTAGCGTGGCAAAAAGGTCGTGGAACAGGGAGGGAAAGCCATGTTCCATGAGCGATTCTATCTCTACCACACGGTTTGCTTCCGCAAGCTGTTCTTGCAGGTCGGCGTCAATGTGCGGAAGCATCGCCGCCATTTCCTGTATGTACTTAACAAAAGCCGGTTTGTGCATCTCCCGCGCGCTTTCCAGCAAAAAACAAACAGTTTGTGCCGGATCCTCATGCTGGCCACCGCCGGCGCGCATGACACGGACGATTTTGTCTAAATACCGTTCCGCCGCCTCCATGTCGCTTTGCGCGTGAAATACAGCAGCATGAGCATAGAGCCGAATGCTTTCTATCCCACGCTCTTCCATCGCGCGCAAACCCCGTTCACAGACGAGCTGCGCTTCTGCCCGGTCGGGTGAATTCTGATGGAAATTGAGCAGCGCTCCCCAATACTCGGCGTTGCCGCCGTCGAGTTCCAGCGCTTGCCGGTACTGTGCGTGTGCTTTTTTATTCCAGCCGCGGTGGTCATAGTCCAAAGCGAGCTTGTAGGCGTACTCCGCGTTTCTCGGCTCTTTCTTGCAGAGTTTTTCCCATGTGGAGATCGCCTTGCCAATCTTCCCCTGCCTTTCAAAGGCGCGGGCCAATGCTGCCTGCGCCTGCGTAAGTTCGGGGTGCAGCTTCAGAGTTTGTTCGTATACATCAGCGGCCTGGGCGTGGCGGCCAAGGCGTTCAAGGTTCTCCGCCTGCTCAAAAAGATAAGCTGCGAGCTTCGGCAAAGAGCGGTTTTGGTCGTATGCGGCCCGCTTTCTCTCATTCGAAAGAATGTCATATGCGGCCCGCAGTCTTTTGTATTCTTCCGGAAACCGCTCCGGGGGATATTTTTTTACAAGCGTGTAATAAGCCCGCTTGATCTGCTGTGCATCCGCCGTTTTTTCCACGCCGAACCACTCATAATAATTTTCCTTCATTTACCACAACCCCCAAAGGGATTTCGCGCGCTTTGCCGTTTCCCTGAGATATTCCGACGCTTCGACTCCGCCTCGGTCCTTTTCCTCCGCCAAGGCAAATAGTCTGCCTGCCTCGGCGTAGCGCTTTGCTCCGGCCAAGATGCACCCTCGTATGTTCAACAACCGCACGCTTTGGTGCGGAATCTTCTCCGCCGCTTTCAGAGCCGCCCGCCATTTACCGCGCCGGATAAGCCGCTCTACCGTCTCCAGTCCGGCTTTTGTGAGCGCTCGCGCCTCCGACGCCCCGCCTGCCAGATCGGGAAATTCCGCGAGAATTTTTGCCGCGTCCTCCGTATTCCCCAGTTCAAGAAGACAAAGTCCCAGCAGTCTACGGGCCTTCGCTTGTCCTTCGTCCAGCGAGAAGGCGCAAAACGAGAGCCGTGCGGCTCCGCTCAGATCCCCCCGCTCCGCCGCCGAAAGCGCAAGCAGATAGTACTTGCGGCCAAGTTCCTCCATCAATGCGCTGCCTCCAATGCTTCCAGAAGAGCCATAAGTTCCTCCCGCAGAGCCTCGGCCTGTTCTCCGCGCTCCAGAAGCAAAGCTTCTTTGAGCTGCTGCACCAGCACTTCAAGTTCGCCGGCGCCTTCCACCTCGGCCGCTATCAGCTTCTCCGCTTTGCGTACAATAGGGCGGTAGCGTTTCGCGCTGGAGGCACTTCCCCATTTGGAAAGATCCAATGCTGGCAGCGGCTCCACACCGGTGGTACTGATTTCGGCGGAGACCTCATTTCTTGTGGATATCGCCTTCGCCTTGACCTGTAAAATACCGTTCATATCATAGGAAAAAGTTACCTCCACCGGTTCCTTGCCCCGACGGGCGGGAGGGATCCCGGTGAGCTGTACTTTTCCGAGGTGCTCGTTGTTTTCCGGATCCAGCGACTCTCCCTGGTATGCCTCGATTGTCACAGAGGACTGGTAATCCCGAGCGGGAAAGTAAATTTTAGAGACATCGGCCGGTACGGGGGTGTTACGGGGAATGACCGGGTCGAATACGATTCTGTCGCCGTACATACCCTCCAGCAGCACCGCCGTGCCCAATGTGTAGGGACACACGTCGGTCAGCACGAGTTCCGCGCGGCCGTCCAAGCTGCCGTCTAAAATGGCTGCCTGTATGGCCGCGCCCCGGGCAACCGTCAGATCCGGGTCAACCAACAAGCGGGGAACGATGTTCAGGGTGTCTGCCACCAGTTGTTTTACGCAGGGGATGCGGGTGGAACCGCCCGCCAGCAGTACAATCTCCAAATCCGCCGGAGACAGCCCCGCGTCAGACAGCGCCGACAGCATAAGCGCTCTGGTGGATTCGATCTTTTCCCGTATCAGGCCGTCGAAATCAGCTCTTGTAACGGTTTTCTCCACTGAAACCGGCGCTCCGCCAGCGGAGGAAAACAAAAAAGGCAGGGATATCTCATAGCTTTCTTCTGTGCTCAGCGCGCGTTTGCATTCCTCCGCCGCCTTTTTCAGCCGCATAAGGGCGCGCGCGTCCCCGCCCGGGTCGGCGAGGAAACACATAAGGGCCTCGTCGAAGTCCTTGCCGCCCAGATGATTGTTTCCGGCGCCGGCCTTGACGTCAATAACGCCTTCGAACAATTCCAGCACTGTGATGTCCAGCGTGCCGCCGCCAAGGTCGTACACCAGTATGTTTTTGCACTGCGAAAGATTTTCCAGGCCATAATCCAGTGCGGCCGCCGTGGGCTCGTTGAGTATGCGTTCCACTGTGAGCCCCGCGAGCTCACCGGCCTTCACTGTGGCCCGGCGCTGGACGTCGGTAAAATAGGCCGGCACGGTGATGACGGCACGGCTGATCGTTTCGCCCAGGTATTTTTCCGCGCATTCGGTGAGATGGCGCAGAAGATAGCTTTGAAGTTCCTCAGGGGAATATTTTTTGCCGTGGGCACACAGGGTCTGTCCGCCGCCTGTCATCCGTTTGATCTCCATAAAGGTGCAGTCTGGACGGGTGAGCAGATATTCGACGGCAGGTTCTCCCACCAGGATTTCACCGTCCACGCCGATATGCACCACCGACGGCGTTATCACCTTCCCCAGACTGTTCGGGATCAAGACCGGCTTTCCGTCTATAACGCACGCGATTTCCGACGTGGATGTTCCCAGATCGATACCAACAATCCTATTCATCCGTTTTGTCTCCCATCCCTTTACTTAATATCACAACGGCTTTTCGCACAACCGCCCCAAGATATCGGTAGCCGCTTTGCAGCACCCGCGCCACATGCTCGCGCGGAACGGATGAAACCACCGCCGACCGTACCGTATGAATCTCCGGGTCCAGCGGCTGGCCGTCCGCCCCCAAGCGGACAAAGCCGTAGCGCTCCAGCAGGCTCCCTGAATTGCGCCACATCATCCAAGCCTGTTTATCCAGCCCGGCGTCTCCGCTGTCCCGAGCGTATGCACAAAAATCCTCAAGAATATCGCACAGACCCACGACCGCGTCCGCCAGAGCGTCGGCGCGCCGTTTCTCGGACCGCATCGCATCTTGCAGCGCAGTGGTATCCATGTTTCCAACGATATCGTATATTTCCTCCACCTGCATAGAAAGCTCCGATTGCTTTTTGCGCAGTGACGTCAATGTCCGCTGCCCATCCAAAGCGATTTCGGCAAACTCGTTTTCAGGCAGAGGCCTCGTTTCCTGTTCCAGCAACATAGTAAGCGCCCGCTTGAAATCAAACATACACGTGAAGCCGCCTTTCTATAACGAGCTGCACACGGGCCGCAACGGGCCAAAACCTTCCCGGGCGTTGTGCGGCCCGGGAGGATTTTGGCCCGTATGATGACCGCTTTCAGCAGACGAACGTCTTGGCGGCCTCAAATTCCTTTTGGATCTCGCGGCTCGGCGGCGGCGTCAGCAGCGACACGATGACGATGGCCGCACAGGAGAGCAGGAAAGCGGGCAGCAGCTCATAGATGCCAAACGCGCCGCCCAGCGGTTTGATGAGTAAATTCCAGATGAACACCATGGCCCCGCCCGTGACCACCCCGGCCACCGCGCCGGCGTGGGTGCAGCGTTTCCAGAAGAGGGAGAACAAAACGAGCGGCCCGAAACTGGCGCCGAAACCCGCCCAGGCGAAGCTGACGACAGTGAAGATGACGCTGTTCTCGTTCAGCGCAACGAGTATGCCCGCCACAGCCACGGCCAGCAGCGTGATGCGGCTGACAAGCATCACCTGTTTGTCGGTCGCGTTCTTTTTGATCACACCCTGAAAGAGATCCTTCGCTACGGCGCTGGAGGCGATCAACAGATAGGAGTCGGAGGAACTCATGATCGCCGCGAGAATGCCGGCGATCATAACGCCGGCCAGCAACGGGTGGAACAGCGTGCGAGAGATGACGATGAAGACGTTTTCCGCAGCCGCGTAAGTGGACAGCTCCGCCGACGCGGGGAAGAGCGCCCGGCCGGTAAGGCCGATGAACAGCGCGGCGGCCAGCGAGATGGCACACCAAGTCGTGGCGATCCGGCGAGAACGCGTCAGTTCGTGGGACCGGCGGATCGCGAAGAACCGGAGCAGGACCTGCGGCATGCCGAAGTAGCCGAGCCCCCACGACAGCGTGGAGAGAATCGTGAGCAGACCGTAGGGGGCCGCCGACCCGAACAGCGGCACGCCGTTTGAAACTTGCTGTATGCCGTTGGCGTCTGTCACGGGGGTCGCGAGGCCAAAGAAGTCCACAAACCCAGGGATGTTTTTGATGTTTTCGGACACGGCGCCCAGGCCGCCCGCCGCGATGACCGCCGCGCCCAGCACGGCCACCAGCGCGATGATCATGATGATGCCCTGAAGGAAGTCGGACAGGCTCTCGGCCAAAAAGCCGCCCAAAAAGGTGTAAAGGATCACGAAAAACGCGCCGATGAGCATCATCGGGATGTATGGCATCTGGAAAAGCTGGGCGAAGAGCTTTCCGCCCGCGACAAAACAGCTCCCCGCGTATACGGCAAAAAAGATGAGGATCATCAGCGAGGCGATGGTGAGGAGCGGTTTGTTGCTTCGCTCTTTAAAGCGGTTGGAGAAGAACTCGGGGATCGTGATGGAGTTGCCCGCCAGGGTGGAATAGCGGCGCAGGGGCTTGGCCACGATCAGCCAGTTGAGGTACGTGCCCGCGAGCAGACCGATGGCGGTCCACGCGGCGTCCGCAAAACCGCACCAATAGGCGAGGCCCGGTACGCCCATCAGCAGCCAGCCGCTCATGTCGCTGGCTTCCGCGCTCATGGCGGCCACCCACGGCCCCAGGGAACGGCCCCCGATGAAGTAGTTTTCGCTGTTTTCATTGGCTTTGCGTGCGTACACAAAACCGATGACGACGACGACGATCATGTAGGAGGCCACGGCGATCAGTACCTGTATGGTGTTTGCATCCATACTCACGACACACTCCTTGACTTGGGCGCCTCTGACAACTTCTGCCGGATGCAGCGTCGGGCACGGAGCTGCGGGAGACGCCCATTTGTATTGAGGTACGCTGGGCGCTTCGGATGGAGACCGCTTTTTGCCGTACACTCAAAGACTATACCACAAAAAACATCGGATTACCAGAGTGCAATTCAGAAAATTTGACAGAATGGGAAAATTTTTTTGTCTACACAAAATCTACACATCGTCCTGATACAATGCAAGTATCGAAGCAGGTGTCGAAGGGGTTCCGTACGGACTCCAAACGGCCGGGACGAACGGGGGAGGGATGAGCCGTGGGCGCCGGACTGAAGACGAAGACGCTGCGCATCGGCGGCATGACCTGTGCGCACTGCCAGAGCAGGATCGAAAAAGCGCTGCGTAGCACCGCCGGTATCCGCAGTGTGCGGGTGAGCTACAGCGCGGGTACAGCCGTCGTGACTTACGATGCGGACATCGTTGCGCTGCGCGACGTCGTCCGCATCATCACTGGGCTGGACTACCGGGTGCTCGACGGAACCGAGCAGGGGGCGGGCGCGGCGCGGGCCGTGGGCATCCTCTTGATTGTGCTTGCGCTGTATATGATTCTGCGGCAGCTGGGTCTCACCGGGTGGCTGGGTGCATTTCCCACCGCGCAGGCGGGCATGGGGTATGGCATGCTCTTTGTCATCGGACTTACGACTTCGGTGCACTGTCTGGCAATGTGCGGCGGGCTCAACCTCTCGCAGTGCCTCCCGCAGGCGCCGGACACGCCGGCAGCGGGCGGCGGGCGGCGTGTCGTGCTGCGGCCAAGCCTGCTATACAATCTCGGCCGCGTGCTCTCTTATACGCTGGTCGGCGCCGGCGTCGGCGCGCTGGGGGCGGTGATCAGCCTCTCGGGTGTGGCCAAAGGAGCCGTACAACTCCTCGCAGGGGTGTTTATGATCCTCATGGGTTTGACAATGCTGGGGCTTTTTCCCGGACTGCGCCGGTTGGTGCCGCGGATGCCGCGTCTCTTCACCCGGCGGATCGGCGGCGCCGGCGGCGCCCGCAAGCTCGGCCCGTTGTATGTGGGGCTGCTGAACGGCCTTATGCCGTGCGGACCGCTGCAGGCCATGCAGCTCTATGCGCTCTCCACTGGCGGTCCGGTCCGGGGGGCGCTTGCTATGCTGGTATTTTCGTTGGGGACCGTACCGCTGATGTTCGGCCTCGGCGCGCTCAGCTCGGTGCTGAGCCGGACCTTTACCAAAAAGGCCATGACCGCCGGCGCGGCGCTGGTCGTGGTGCTCGGTCTTTCGATGTTCACAAACGGCTGGACGCTCTCCGGACTCTCCCTTTGGAGCGGCTCCGCTTCGGAGCAGGAGGCGGAGGCGCCGGAGCCCCCGCCGGCGGCAGAGACGCTCTCGGAAGGGATCTCGGCGGACGCGCCGGCAGGGGCGGCCGAGGTGCAGCGGGTGAATACCACACTCAAGCCAGGGCGCTACACCCCCATCACAGTCCGGGTGGGCGTGCCGGTGGAATGGACCGTGGACGCTCCGGAGGGCAGCCTCAACGGCTGTAACAACCGCATGTATATTCCAGAATATGGAATCGAAGTCCCTTTTCAGCTCGGAGCCAATCTGATCGAATTCACGCCGACCCGGACGGGCACGTTTGCCTACTCCTGCTGGATGGGGATGATCCGCAGTACGATCACCGTCGTGGACGGCTGAACCCGGGGGCGGCGCCTCCGATTTCATTGGAAGAGGGGCATGAGAGATGCGTGTTTTGCTCAGCCACTGGCACTGCGTGGTGCCTGTCATCCTGCTCGCCGCCGGGTGTTTTTTGGCGAAGGCGTCAAAGTGGCACCGCCGGAAGGCGAACGGGACAACGGCGGAGAATGCTGTGAAGCGAAGACCCTCGAGAGGCCCGCGCGGGCCGTGGAGCACACGGCTGATGCTGCTGGCACTGACGTTGCTGGTCACGGCGGCGGGGTGTGCGCGCGCCGACGCGCCGCCGGATGTGCCGGCGTCCCCGGGCGTGTCCGGCGCGGCTCCGGCGGAGACCCCGAAGATCCCGGCATCGGAGACACCGGAGACAGGCGGAGACGGACCGGCGCCGTCCGGTGCAGATCCGGGTGAATCGGCTGCTCCGGCAGACACACCCGCGCCGCCGAAAGAGGGGGACGGCATGCCGAATCGCCCCGCACCGGCGGATCCGCCGCCGGTGGCCGAATCCGCCGCGCCGGATATCCCGCCGGCGGACCCCGGGACGGCGGGGAGCGTCAACGATCTGGTCATTCCCATCGCCGAGCTTACCGAACAGGCGTCTTTTTATCCGGTGGAGGTGAACGGCACCCAGTTGGAGGTCATCGCGGTGAAGGCGCCGGACGGCACGCTCCGCACGGCGTTCAATACCTGCCAGGTTTGCTACGACTCCGGGCAGGGTTACTACAAGCAGGAGGGAAACGCCCTCGTCTGCCAGAACTGCGGCAGCCTTTTCACGATGGATCGGGTCGAGAAAGCGCAGGGCGGCTGTAACCCGGTACCGATTTATGCCGACTACAAGACGGTGGACGAAGAAAACATCACAATCTCGGGGGCGTTTCTTGAGGAGGCGACGGTCATCTTCCAAAATTGGAAAGCATCCTATTGAAGACGGTCGAAAGGGGAAGAAGAGGAGGGTTTGTATGGACAACCAGATACTCAGCATCGGCGGCATGACTTGCGCGGCTTGCGCGGGGCGGATCGAACGGGTGGTGGGCAAGCTCCCGGGCGTGCGCCGCGCCGCCGTGAACCTGGCCAGCGAGAAGCTGTTTGTAGAATACGATGGGGCCAGCGTGCCGCTCTCCGCCATCAAGGAGGCGGTGGTGAAGATCGGTTACGCGGTGTTGGAGAAACCGCCGGGCGGCACCGTCACCATTCCCGTGGGGGGCATGACCTGCGCGGCCTGCGCGGGGCGGATCGAGAAGACGCTGCGGCGGCTGGACGGCGTGCTTGAGGCCTCCGTCAACCTCGCGACGGAGAAGGCGTTTGTGACGTATGACCCAAAGCGTATCCGCGTGTCCGCGCTCCGAGCGGCCATTGAGAAGCTCGGTTATAAGGCGTTGGAGGCCGACCGAGTCGACGCGGCGGAGGAGGATCGGCGCCGCAAACAGCGAGAGATCCGCGCTCTCTGGATTCGCTTTGTCGTCGCCGCCGTGTTCTCTCTGCCGCTCCTCTACCTCGCGATGGCGCCGATGATCACCTGGGTCCGGCTGCCCTTCCCAGCGTCGCTCGCGCCGATGCAGTTCCCGCTCGTATATGCGGTGGCCGAGCTCATTCTGGTCGTGCCGGTCATCGCCGTCGGGTACCGGTTTTACACGGTCGGCTTCAAGGCGCTCTGGCAGCGCAGCCCCAACATGGACTCTCTGATTGCCGTCGGCACCTCGGCGGCTTTCCTCTACAGCGCTTACAACATGTGGCGGATCACACAGGGCGACTTCCATGCGGTCGACGCGCTCTACTTTGAGACGGCGGGCGTCATCATCACGTTGATTTTACTTGGGAAATCCCTGGAGGCCGTCTCCAAAGGACGGACCTCGGAGGCGATTAAAAAGCTGATGGGTCTCGCGCCGAAGACGGCCATTGTCCTTCGGGACGGCGTGGAGACAGAGATCTCCATCGACGAAGTCGAGATCGGAGACGTCCTGCTTGTGCGGCCCGGCGCGAAAATCCCGGTGGACGGCACGGTGCTCGAAGGTCACACGGCCGTGGATGAGTCCATGCTGACCGGGGAGAGCATGCCGGTTGACAAACAGGCCGGGGACGAGGTCTACGCCGCGACGCTCAACACAAACGGCGCGGTCCGGGTGACGGCGACGCGGGTCGGCGGCGATACGGCGCTCGCGCGGATCATCAAATTGGTGGAGGATGCGCAGGGGTCAAAGGCCCCCATCGCGCAGCTCGCCGATATCGTGTCCGGCTACTTTGTGCCGATCGTGTGCGCCATCGCGCTGGTATCCGGTGTCGCGTGGTACATCGGAAGAGGCGACGTGTCTTTCGCGTTGACGATCTTTATCTCCGTTCTGGTCATCGCATGTCCCTGCGCCCTGGGGCTGGCGACGCCGACCGCCATCATGGTCGGCACCGGCAAGGGCGCCGAAAACGGCATTCTCATTAAGGGCGGCGAGGCGCTGGAGACCGCCCACAAGGTGAATACCATCGTGTTCGACAAGACGGGCACCGTCACCGAGGGCAAACCAACCGTGACGGACATCCTGCCCGCGGGCGCGCTGTCGAAAGAGGAACTCTGGCGGCTCACGGCGTCGGCGGAACAGGGCTCCGAACACCCGCTGGGCCAGGCGATCGTGCACGGCGCACGGGCGGAGGGGCTGGCGCTCTCTCCCACGGAGAGGTTCACGGCGCTGACCGGGCGAGGTGTCGAGGCCGTGGTCGACGGCGCGGCGGTCCTTGTCGGCAACGCCGCGTTGATGGAGGAGCGGGGCGTCGCGCTGACCCAGGCCTGGTCGGACCGCCTGGCCGAAGAGGGCAAGACGCCGATGTATGTGGCGCGTGACGGGCAGCTCTCCGGCGTCGTCGCCGTGGCCGACGTGGTCAAGCCGTCGAGCCGCGCGGCCATCGAGAGTCTGCACCGCATGGGCATCGAGGTGGCCATGATCACGGGCGACAACCACAGGACTGCCGCGGCCATCGCGCGGCAGGTCGGTATCGACAGGGTGCTCTCGGAGGTGCTTCCCCAGGACAAATCCTCCGAGATCCAAAAACTCCAGCGGGAGGGGAAGCGGGTCGCCATGGTGGGCGACGGCATCAACGACGCGCCGGCGCTGGTGCAGGCGGACGTCGGTATCGCCATTGGCTCCGGTACGGATGTGGCGATGGAGTCGGCCGACATCGTGCTCATGCGCTCGGACCTCATGGATGTGCCGACCGCGATCCGCCTGAGTCGCCGCACAATCCGCAACATCAAACAGAATCTGTTTTGGGCCTTCGGGTACAACACAATCGGCATCCCCGTGGCGGCCGGGGTTCTCTACCTGTTGGGCGGGCCGCTGCTGAGTCCCATTTTCGCCGCCGCCGCCATGAGTCTCTCCTCGGTGTCGGTGCTGACAAACGCCCTGCGGCTTAAGCGTTTTCGAGCGGACCGGGAGGAGGTGAGTGCGGCATGAGGAGGCTTTTGCTGTGCGCCCTGTGCGCGGCGCTCTTGCTGCTCACCGCCTGCCGCGCGCTCGACGTGATCGGCAATGGGTCGGTGACGTCTTTGGCCGGGGTGCTGGACGCTCTACCGGCCGCCGCGGTCGGGGACACTTGGATGCTGACGGCGCCGGACGGGGCCGCCGCGTTTGTCTGGAGCGGGGATTTCAGCCGGACGGGCGTGTACGACGTTTGGCTGGAACTGGACGCGGCTCCCTTTGTGGCAGCCGGCCTGGATCCAGACCGACTGCCGGGCGGTATGGCACAGGGCGGCCGGTTGGTTACGGGCGCGTCATTGGGTGCGCAGGCCCCGGCGCCGGGGGTATCGGAGAGCCCCGTACTGTCTTACGAGCAGATTGTGACGCAACAGCGCGCGCGCGTCGGCCACCATGCGGCGATGGACCATTTCGGCGTCGACTTGGACGGCGGTTTCATGTTTGAGTGGGCGCGAGACATGGCGGCCAATGACAAGGACATCGTCTTCGTGCTGAACCCCGAGCCCTTCCGGCAGGCCGGCGCCGACGTCGGCGCCATCGAGGGCTGGGCGTTGGCGATGGTGGAGACCATGGACGAAGCCGGCCGGCCGATCGAAGTGGAGAAGCTACTCAAACCCTTTGACATCGGCTGAAAATATCGTATTATTATGTTGATGGCTGATGATGATTCGGGAGAGGGGGGGAGATGTATGGAGAAGACAATCCTGCGGGTGGATGGGATGTCCTGCGAACACTGCGTAAAGGCCGTCACGGGTGCTGTAGGGGGGTTGCCCGGCGTCGCCGGCGTGGCCGTGGACCTGGGCGCCGGGACCGTGACGCTGGACTACGACCCGGCTCAGACGCCGCTGGACCAAATCAAAGCTGAGATTGAGGATCAGGGGTACGATGTGGGGTGACGCGTGACACGTGCCAAAAGGCCAAAAGCAAAAAAGGACCCTCACCGGGCCCTTTTTTGCTTTTTTCTAAAAAGCGGCGAAACGGCTGCCATGGTCCAGGCAGGCGGCTTCGTCGGGGGTCTCCTGGACAATGAAACCGTCGTCGAAGAGCGTGGCGCCCGCGGCTTTGGCGCGCTCCACCCAGTCGCGCATCCATTCCCCGTCGCCCCAGCCGTAGGAACCAAACAGCGCCACTTTTTTTCCGGCGAGAGACCCCTCCACCTCGGCGAAGAAGGGCTCAAATTCCGCTTCCTCCAGGACCTCGCTACCCATGGACGGGCAGCCGAAGGCGATCTTCGCATGGCCGGCAATGTCTGCGGCCGTCACGTCCGGCACCTCAAATACATCCGCCTCCGCACCCACGGCTCGCAGGCCGGACGCGATGCTCTCCGCCATGGCCTTCGTGTTCCCCGTGCCGCTCCAAAATACAATCGCTGTGTCTGCCATAGTGAAATCCTCCCATCTGTCAGTGATATGATATCGCAAGCTCGCAGGCTGGTGACAGCGTCTGCAGCGAACCGCCGCGCGCAATGTGGGCCAGCAGGTAGGTTCGGCACTGCTCGTATTCCGAAAAAAGCGCCTGGGCGCGCGCCACGTCACCGTACACCTTCCAAGGCCCGCTGAGTTTGCAGCCGCGCCCCTTGTGTTCGATGAAGCCAGTCACATCCTCCGTCGGATAGCCGAGAAAGAACCCCACCTCGTGGGGGAAGTCCTCCGCCGTCTGAAAACGGCGCCTCAGACACGCCAGCAGCGCCTCCGCGCCGCCATGGGCTGGATAGCCCAGATCGATCAGCGCCGCCCGCGCATCGGGAGCGGCCAGCGTCTTCTCCAAAAGCGGCGGCCGGTAGATGAGAATCAGCTCATGACAGGGACGCCGCCACAGTATGTTCAGAGACAAGGCGCCGTCGCAGAGACGGGCGGGGTGCGCGTGCGCCGCCCCGGACACCGGCAGCGGAAACATGGCCGCCGGCTTGCGCCCCAACAGCACGGGGCCGCCGTGCCGGGCCAGCGCTCTCTCAAGTGATGTGTGCATAAAACCCTCCTGTCGGCACATCGAGGTTAGATATAGCTAACAATGTAAGAAGATTGTAACACGCATGACGGCAAAATGCAAGCCTTGAAAGAAATTTCCTTTGGAAAGAAAATTTCTCTTGACAAAAAAGTTAGATAGTGCTAATCTTGTGGCTGTCAGGCACTGCTAACCTGTGTGCGGATGCGGTACGCCGGGTTGAGGAAGAAGGGGGGATTGCAGTGCGCAAAAAGCTACTCATCGCGGCCATTTTGTTAGTATCTACTAACATTTTTTCCGTGGTGGCGCTGGCATCCGACTACGGCAGTTGGGGCGAGATGGTGGACGCGATGGGGGTTGTCGCCGACGAGGCGTATGATTTATACGTCGCGGGGGACGTGGCCGGCGCCAAGGCGCAGGTCGACGTGATCTATTATCAGTTTTATGAAAAATTGGGGTTTGAGAAGACGGTCATGGCGTATCTGTCCGGCGACCGCGCGGCGCAGGTCGAGTACCAGTTCAGCGACGCAAAGCGGGCCATGACGGACGGCGCCAATCCGGCGGAGGTGCGGGCCTCGCTCGACACGCTGGCGGCTTGGCTGCGGGAAGACGCGGACCGGCTGGACGGCAAGGAGGAGAGCCCCGCCGGCGTGTTTGCCGCCGCGCTGCTCATCATCACCCGCGAGGGGTTTGAGGCCATCATCATCGTCGGCGCGATCATCGCCTACTTGGTGAAGAGCGGCCACAAAGACAAGACGCGGGCGGTCTATTGGGGTTCTCTGGCCGCACTGGGCGCCAGCGTGCTGATGGCCTTTGTCCTCAGCGGGCTCTCAAGCGTCAGCGGAGCGAATCAGGAGATCATCGAGGGTGCGACTATGCTGGTCGCCGTCGCGGTGTTGTTCTACGTCAGCAACTGGATGGTCTCCAAGGCCGAAGCGGCCGTCTGGACGACCTACATCGAGGGCAAAGTGGCCAGTTCGCTCACGCGGGGTAGCGTGTTTTCGCTCGCGTTCGCGGCGTTTTTGGCCGTCTTCCGTGAGGGTGCCGAGACAATTCTCTTTTATGACGCGTTGCTGGCGGAGACGCAGACTTACTTCAGTATGGTCTGGATCGGGTTGAGCGTCGGTCTCGTGGGGCTCGTCGTCATCTATCTGCTGATCCGCGTGCTGAGCATCCGTCTGCCGCTAAAGCCCTTCTTCCTCGGCACCAGCGTGTTGCTGTTCCTAATGTCCATCACCTTCGTGGGGGCGGGCGTCAAGGAGCTTCAGGAGGGCAACGTCATCGGCGTGACGCCGCTGCCTGGCATCAGTTCGGTGGATCTCCTCGGCATCTATCCCACGCTGGAAACATTGCTCCCGCAGGTCCTGCTGCTGGCCGCCACCGTCGTCACCTTTGCGGTCCAGATCCGGCGGTGGAAACAGCATCGCCCGGCGGCGCCGGCGGCTTCGTGACGTCCCCAAATGCGGAAAGCATTATATGTGTAAATAATTGGGAGGAAAAAAGATGAAACACACAAAACTGTTCGCGTGGATTCTGGCGGCGGTCCTGATGGCGGCGCTGCTGGCCGCCTGCGCCAACCAGCCCGCCGGCGGCAAGGACGACGATCAGAGCGGCGCGCCGGTGGCGCCGGGCGATGTGGCCGGGTTTGAAGAGTTTCCGATCGGCGACGATCTTGTGCTGGGCCCGCTGAACGTGGCGGCCGTGTATTTCCAGCCGGTCGACATGGAGCCCGCCTCCGGCAGCCTGCCCGCCAGCGAGGCCGACATGCACATTGAGGCCGACATCTCCGCGGCCGAGGGCAACGACCTCGGGTACGGCGTGGGTGACTTTGTGCCCTGGCTGCAGGTCTCCTATACCATCACCCGGGAGGACGGCACTGTGGCCTCCGAGGGTAACTTCATGCCGATGAGCGCAAGCGACGGCCCGCACTACGGCGCCAACATCAAGCTCGGTGAGGCCGGCGATTACAAAGTCAAATTCACGATCGAGAGTCCCGAGGGTCAGGGTTACCTGCTGCATGTGGATCCGACCACCGGCGTACCCGGGCGTTTTTGGACGACGCCGTTGGTCGCAGAGTGGGACTTTGCGTATGTCCCGCACGAATGGTAAATACCGGGATATTGCTCCGGATCGGTTTTCCACCCGGGGTGTGCCGGGCCTGACACGCCCCGGTCTCTGATATGATAGAGCCTACCTTACCATGAGAACCCGCGCACGCGCGCGGGTTCTCATGGTAAGGTAGCGGAAGGCAAAGGCGGTGCGCATTTTGCTGAAATACCTGATCTTGGTGGTTCAGAACATGCTGACGACGGCGATCCTCACGAGCCTCACGCTCGCGTTCGTGCAAAAGGAGAGCGGCGAGGGCAGACGGCGGCTCGGCGCCGCCTTTGGAGCGGGTGCCGCCGCGGCGCTGGTCATTGCCGTGCTGCGGCGCACGACCCGTTACATCAACAGGGAATACTGGAACACTGGGACGCTCGCGTTCTCGATCTTTGTGGGAATTTTCTTTCTCCTGCTGATCTGGAGCGTGTTGTTTCGAAAACGCGGGGCGTTTCGCGCGCAGGCGCGCGACGCGGCGGCGGCTGTGCTTGTCGGCCTGCAGGCGTTTTACGCCCTGCCCGATCTGTTTCTCTATCCCACGGAATTTGTACTCGCAGGCGAGAGTATGATCAGCACCGATTTCCTATTCAGTTTCATCGGCTATCTGGCCGGAGTGCTGCTCGTGCTGCTGTCTGCGCTGGCGCTGCACCGGGTTGGCCAGACGTTGTCGGCGCGCCTCCTGCGCGCGCTGCTCACCGCCGCGCTCGCGATCCATATGGCAAACCAGCTCTCGTCAATTCTGCAGTTTCTCCTCGCCCGCCGCATCATTCCGATGATGCGATGGCTGTTCAATCTGCTGCGGCCCGTCATCAATCACAACGTGTACTTCCTGTACGCGCTGATGCTGCTGAGCGTTCTTTTGCCGCTGCTCACCTGGCTCCAAAACCGAGGGCCGGGGGAAGGAGGACAAAACCCCGCCGAACGGCGCAAGCTGCGGGCCGCCCGCCGCCGCCGCCGCCGCTGGAGCGCCGTGGCCGCATCCGGCTATGTGCTCGCCGTGCTGACGATGACCATGGGCAAGGCATACAGCGAACGCGAGGTCGTCCTCTCTCCCGCGGAGCCGATGACGATTGCGAACGGAGAGATTCTGATCCCGCTGGAGCAGGTGGGAGACTGGCATCTGCACCGCTTTGCGCACATCGCCTCGGATGGCACGGAGGTGCGTTTCATTGTCGTACAAAAAAATGAGGCCGCTTTTGGCGTGGGGCTGGACGCCTGTGACATCTGCGGCGCCACCGGCTACTACGAGCGCGACGACGAAGTGGTCTGCAAACTGTGCGATGTGGTCATGAACCGGCAGACCATCGGGTTCAAGGGCGGCTGCAACCCGGTACCTCTGGCCTATGCTGTCCGCGGCGGTCAGATGGTCATTCAGATCGAAGACTTAGAAAATGAAAAAAGCCGTTTTGGCAGCAGAGCTTCGTAGGGGAGGACAACATGTTCTGGAGAATGGTACGCGGCGCGCTGTTTCGGCAGCGGGAAAAGATGTTGATGATCGCCTTTACGGTGGCGCTGGGCGCCTCTCTTTCCACCGCGATGCTGAGCGTGATGCTCGACGTGGGCGACAAGGTAAATCAGGAGCTCAAAACTTACGGCGCGAATATCAATGTCATTCCCAAGGGAGCCTCCCTGCTGAGCGACTTGTATGGCGTCGATGACGGTTCCGGCGTATCGAACCGCTACCTCAAAGAATCGGAACTCGGTCGTATCAAGACGATCTTCTGGGCCTTCAACATCGTGGACTTTACTCCCTATTTGAACGCTACCGTTCGGTTGTCCGCCGGGGGCGCGGAGATCGATGCGCGCATCACAGGTACCTGGTTCAGCCACCGTATGACCTTGCCCACGGGGGAGGAACTCGACACCGGCATGCGCCCGATGAAGGCATGGTGGGAGGTGACGGGCGCGTGGCTGACCGATGGGGACGAGGAGGGTGTCATGGTGGGGCGACTGCTGGCGGTCCGCCACGGTCTGACCCCGGGCGCCAAGGTTACCGTCGAGACGCGGACGGCCCGGCGAACGCTTACGGTCCGGGGGGTGTTCAACGCCGGCGGAGATGAGGACGAGCAGCTTTTTGCGGCTCTCTCCGTTGTGCAGGCGCTGACGGACCGCACGGGGCTTGTCAGCAGCGTGGAGGTCAGCGCCTTGACGACACCTGACAACGAACTCTCCCGGCGGGCGGCGCAAAACCCCCAGAGCCTCTCGATCAAGGAGTGGGAGACCTGGTACTGCACGGCGTACGTCAGCGCGATCTGCTACCAGATTGGCGAGGTCGTCGCGGACGCGGTGGCCAAACCGATCCGACAGGTGGCCGAGTCGGAGGGCGCTATCCTTGAAAAAACGCAGCTTCTCATGTTGCTGATCACGCTGCTGAGCCTTGTGGGGTCCGCGCTCGGCATCTCGAACCTTGTCACGGCCAGCGTAATGGAGCGCGGCGGCGAAATCGGGCTGCTCAAAGCGGTGGGCGCGCACGACGCGCCTGTCTCGTGGCTCGTGTTGACGGAGATTCTGCTCACAGGAATGGTCGGCGGCATGGTCGGGTACTTTGTCGGTCTCGGCTTCGCGCAGGTCATCGGACACTCCGTCTTCGGCTCGGCCGTGAATGTGCGGCCGATGGTGCTGCCGATCGTCTCGATCCTCGTGTGCCTCGTGACGCTGGCCGGCAGCATCCCGTCGATCCGGCTGCTGCTCTCTCTGCGCCCGGCGGAGGTGTTGCATGGGCGCTGAGGGTCCGAGGGCGCGCCGATCGCCGGACGCGGACCGCCGGCGGAGTCAAAAGACAATGGGGATTGGATGCAGTATGAACAGACAACAATTTTTTCTCAAGATGATCGTTGGCTCTTTGGTCCGGCGTCGATCCCGGATGTTGGTGGCGCTGCTAGCCGTGGCCATCGGCGCGACCATCCTCTCCGGGTTGATCACTGTCTACTATGACATTCCGCGGCAGATGGGGCAGGAATTTCGTTCCTACGGCGCAAACCTGCTCCTTGTCCCTGCGGGCGACGAGGTGTCCTTCGGCGTGGACACAGTCCGCCGGGCGGCGGACATGCTCCCGTCGGACGGAGCCGTCGGCGTCGCCCCTTACTGCTACCAGATGGTCAAAATCAACGAACAGCCGTTTATGGCGGCGGGCACCGCGCTGGACGAAGCCCGGAAGGCAAGCCCCTATTGGTTCGTCTCCGGCCGGTGGCCGGAGCGCGGCGGCGAGGTGTTGATTGGCCAGGAGGTATCCGACGTCGTCCGTCTGCTGCCCGGTCAATCTTTCACAATGGTCGGGCCCGGTGCGGACGGCGGGACATTCAGCCAAACCTTTGCGGTGTCCGGCGTCGTGCAGACGGGCGGCGCGGAGGAGGCGTTTGTCTTCATGGCGCTGGACGACTTCGTGGCAATGACGGGTCGGGACCGGATCGATGTGGTCGAGTGCAGTGTCTCCGCCTCCGGCAGCGCGTTGGCGGATATCGCGGCACGGATCGAGTCCGGCGTACCCGGTGTGAGCGCGCGCCTTGTGCGGCGCGTGACGCAATCGGAGGGCGCGGTGCTGACGAAACTGCAGTCTCTCGTGTACCTTGTCACGGTGGTGGTGCTGCTGCTGACGATGATCTGTGTGGCGACCACGATGATGGCCGTCGTCGCGGAGCGTCGGCGGGAGATTGGACTCAAAAAGGCCCTCGGCGCCGCGAATCGGAGTATTGTCTCGGGATTTTTGGGCGAGGGGATCTTTTTGGGTGGTATTGGGGGGCTGCTCGGCGACGTGCTCGGCTTCCTCTTCGCGCAGGTGGTGGGCCAGAATGTTTTCAGCCGCTCCATCGCGTTTCAGCCGCTCCTTATCCCCATCACTCTGGCGGCCTCGATTGCGGTGACGGCTTTGGCCTGCCTGCTCCCCGTCCGCAGCGCCACAGATGTGGATCCGGCGATTGTGCTGCGGGGGGAATAAGAGAGGGGAAGGGTATTGATGGATCTGTTGGAACTGAAGGGAATTTCGAAAATCTACGGCGCTGTCCACGCACTACGGGACGTCGATCTGACGGTCCGGCAGGGCGAGTGGCTGGCCATCATGGGGCCGTCCGGTTCCGGGAAAACCACGCTCATGAACATCATCGGATGCATGGACAAGCCGACAAACGGCTCCGTCTTTTTGGACGGCGTCGACATCGCGGCGGAGAGCCCCAGAAATCTGACGGCCATCCGCCGCGACAAGATCGGCCTCATCTTCCAGCAGTTCCACCTGATCGGGTATCTGACCGCACTTGAGAATGTGATGGTGGCGCAGTATTATCACAGCATGCCGGACGAGAGTGAGGCGCTCGCGGCGCTAAACCGCGTCGGTCTGCGGGACAGGGCGCGGCACCTGCCGAGTCAGCTCTCCGGTGGCGAGCAGCAGCGCGTGTGCATCGCCCGCGCGCTGATCAACTACCCCATGCTGATTCTGGCGGACGAGCCGACGGGCAATCTGGACGAGACCAACGAGGGGATCGTGCTGGAGATCTTCCGTACCTTACACCGAGAGGGAAGCACGATCATCGTGGTCACGCACGACCCGGAAGTGGCCGAAGAGGCCCAGCGCACTGTCGTGTTGGAACACGGGCATGTGGCCAGAATTCTGATGTGACACGGGAGGAAACTGTGATGAGAGCGAAAATGATGGAGGCCTGCCTGAAGCCGGCGGCGCTGGGTCTGCTGACCGTGTTGCTGCTCATGGGCTGCGCCGCCAGCCCCAAATACAAGGACGGCGTTTACACCGGCGTGAGCGGCGAGGATGACCGGGGTGCGTACGGTGAGGTCACCGTCACGATTGCGTCCGGCCGTGTCGCCAAGTGCCTCTTTGTCACTTGGCAGGAGGATGGCAGTATTAAGGACGAGGACTACGGCAAAGTGAACGGCGAGATCGAAAATCGGGACTATTATGAGAAGGCACAGCTCGCTGTCCGAGCGATGGCCCGGTACGCGGCGCAGTTTGAGGAGACAGGCGCACTGTCCGGCGTGGACGTGGTGAGCGGCGCCACCATTGCGTACAACCAGTTCACCGAAGCGATCGACGCCGCGCTCGCGACGGCGCAGTGATCGCAGACTCTCACAGCAGACGGCGGCTCTCAAGACAACCTTGGGAGCCGCCGTCTATAGGCGCGTATACACACCGCGCGTTTTTTGTTGTATCTGACGAAAAAATTGACTCGGCCTTCGGCAGACGCACTTCTAACACCTGAACCATAGATGTTCGCATATTTGTTTTCGCCCTATTCGCCCCAATACTGTAAGGCGATTTTTTGCCCTTGGTCAATTTTCGCCCACTGCTCGTTCTCGGTCAATTCGTTGCCACCGTCGCAGGAGGCAAAGCCGCACTGGTGCGAAAGCAAGAGACGCTCTTTCGGAATCATCCTCGCCGCTTCGTCAAGCATTCTGATAACACGGGTTTCATCGTCGAGTGTGTTTGTCTTGCTTGAAAGCAGACCGAGGACTATCTCGGTGTTCGGTTTGTTCTTAAAAACAGTGAGCGCTTCCAAAGAACCCGCACGTTCGTCGTCCCATTCGAGGAAGAAACGGTCGTATTTCAGTTGCTTTAAGAAGAGATTCGCAATCTTAATATACGAACCGCCGCCCATATTGCGGCTGTCATAGTTGCCGCGGCAGTTGTGCGTCCACATTGTAAGCCCCAAGCTGTGACCAAAGTCAATCAGCGCATTGTTGATGTCGATAAACTCCGCCGCCAATGCCTGTATGGTTGCTTGGTCGATGTTCTCGCCTGTGTAAGGCGAGTTGGGGTTGTCGTCGGCAAAAATCTCCCAAAGGCAGTCGTCGAATTGCAGGATTTTACCGCCCGCTTTGGCGTACTCTTCCACAAACTCCTTATAGGCGTTGGTAAGCCCGCTTTTAAGTTCCTGCGGGGTTGAATACGCAGAGTTTGCACCGCCGATATTGTCCGACCACGACAATTCGCCGAAAATATGCGACGGCGAAGGGACGCAGAGCTTTGTTTCCCTATTGCCCGCAATATTTTTCAGGCGCCCCCATACCGTGATAAAGTGGTGATTTTTGCCGCTGAGTTTGCCAGTGATACGCAAACCGATGTCGCGGCGAGTTTCATATTTTTGTGTCTCGTCCTTGTCGCGGAAGAAGTAGCCGTGTTCGGCGATGTAACGCTCTATGCCGCCCAGACCCCAGACAAAGTCAAGGTGCCACATTGATTTGGAATACTCGCCGTCCGTGATAACAGACAGTTCGTGCTCGATTTGCTTTGCCACAACCGTGCGGGTAGCCTCTGCCTCGCACTGCTCATAGCCGGGCAACGCGGCGTAGAACGGGTAGGCGATGTTATCTCTGCCCTCGATTTTGTGCTTGTATTTCAGCAAATCTGCCGGGCGAAGCAAGCTGCCCACTGTTTGGAATTTAATACTCATAGAATAAAGCCCTCCTGATTCAGTATAAGCATATTATACCATCGAAAGAGGGCTTATAGGTAAGACAAAAATAATATATGAAGTTATAGCGTTTAGCTATAACTCGTTTCCAATCTCCACACTGTATTCGGCCACGACCGCTTTTAATTCTTCAAGATACATTTCCGATTGGCGGGTCAGTCCAATGTCCTTGTGCGCGATGTATCCAACCTCAATTTCATCGTCCACGAGCAACGGAATGGCTTTTATGTTCTCGCCGTTCAAGTCCGCACTGACAATGCCTGTGGATATGGTGTAGCCATTAAGACCTATCATCAGATTGAAGATTGTTGCCCTGTCTCCGACCTTTATGTCCTTCTTTGAGAATTCCGTGCTTAGAATTTCCTCCGAAAAGTAAAACGAGTTAAAGTCGCCCTGCTCAAAAGAGAGGCGCGGATAGTCCGCCAAGTCTGCAAGCGTAACAGACTTTTTCTTTGCCAGAGGACTGCCGGAACCCGTAAAAATATGCGGCTTTGACGTAAACAGCGAATGAAATGTCAAGCCGTTTTCGCGAAAGGTTTTCTCCATCACCTTGCGGTTAAATGCGCTCACAAATAAAATTCCGATTTCGCTCCGCAGATTTTTCACATCCTCAATGATTTCAAACGTCCGTGCCTCGCGCAGGGTGTACTCATACTCGTCCGCCTTCGATTTTTTCACCATATTAACAAAGGCGTTTATGGCGAAAGCATAGTGTTGCATCGACACCGAGAGGATTTTACGAGACGGTTTGTTATGCAGGAACCGCTCTTCGAGCAAGCCAGACTGCTCCACAACTTGACGGGCATAGCTCAAAAACTCCGCGCCATCGCTCGTCAAAGAAATGCCGCGCGGCGTGCGGGTGATAAGGTCAAGTGAGAATTCATTCTCCAAGTCTTTTAGAGCATTTGAAAGGCTCGGTTGGGCGATAAATAGGCGTTCGGCAGCCTTGTTAATTGACCCGCAGTTCACGATTTCAATGAAGTATTTAAGCTGTTGTAAGGTCATTCTCGTTCCTCCTGATTCACTTCTGCGATTCGCTTCATGACCTCGCCGTAGTTTTCTCTCTTATACGGAACGTACATCCGCTGCAATCTTTAACCACATTCAGCGATATTCATACGATTTCAGCGGCTGAAAGGGCTTGCCTGATGTCCGCGATCAAGTCCTCTGTATCCTCAAGCCCGACACTCAAACGGAAAAAGCCGCCGCTAAACTCCTTCCCGTAAAGATACTGCCGCTCATCGTTCTTGCCGAGGAATACAATCAGGCTTTCATCGTGACCGAGGGATACCGCGTTTGTGACGACCCGAAGTTTGCTCACAAAGCGGTTATGCCCATCGTGGTCGGTGTGCAGGCCAAACGCCATCACACCGCCAAAACCACCGTGCATTTGTGTTCCTGCAATTTTGTGGTTCTTGTGGCTCGGCAAACCGGGATAAGCCACAAATCTCACCTGTGGGAGCGTTTGTAAAAACTCCGCCACTTTTTGCGCCGATTCATTATGCTGTTTCATTCTGAGGGGCAGCGTTACCGCGCCGCGCATAATCAGCCAAGCGTTAAACGGGCTAATCGCCCCACCGAGATTGACCATCGCCTGCGAACGAATTTTGTCAATCAGCGATCTCTCGCCCAACACCGCACCGCCCATCGCATCACCGTGGCCATTGATATACTTTGTCAGACTCTCAATGGTCAAATCCGCACCCAGTTCATATGGCCGCTGGTTATACGGCGAAGCGAAGGTATTGTCAACGGACAACAGTGCGTCGTGCGTGTGGGCAATCTCGGCAATTGCCTCGATGTTGCTGATTTTAATAGTCGGATTGGACGGCGTTTCAATGTGAATCAGTTCTGTGTTCGGTTTGATAGCTGCTTTTACGGCTTCAAGGTCGCTGCTGTCCACAAGGGTTTTCTCCACGCCGAATTTGTCAGGGAACAATTCGTTCATCAGCCTGTACGCCGCAATGTAGGTAGAGTCGGACATCACAACGTGGTCGCCCGATTTCAGGAACGTGAAGAAGGCGCCAGACAAAGCCGCCACGCCGCTGGCCAACACAACGCAATCGGGAGCGTTATGAAGCAAGGCAAGTTTTTCCTGCAAATACCGCTGGTTCGCACCGCCGTTACGGGTGTAAATCTGCCCCTCCGCGCTCGACCAGTTCATATCCGACGGGTCGTAGGGCAGCTCATAGCTGTTCGCCATTGTGATAGGGCGTCGGATTGCTCCGGTTTCTCTGTCAACTTCGTTGCCGCCGTGAACGGCACGGGTCAAAAAGCCAAACTCACCGTTGATGTTTTTATCTGCCATTTTGATTCCCTCCTGGTTTAATTGACGGCTTAACCCCCAGCTATGCTTGGGAGAGTAGAACAAGCAGGAGTGGGTGTGGTAAAAGGAAACGCCCCATATGGCATAATGAGAACGGTGTCGCAAACCGAAATCAGAACCGTTAATATTGTATCGCGACTTCTCCGGATTGTCAAACAGAAATAGAAAGTTTGTGGGCAAAGGCAATCAACGTCTTGCCTGAGACAAGCTCCAAACGATACGGTTATCAACCGGAGAAATCCGCATTCACTGTAAGATGCTTTAATTCCTCAATGTTTTTCAGCATATCTGAAAATTGTTGACAAACAGCCCGCCACATGCAATAATACCACTTGGAGCGGGCTCCAAGTCAAGACATTTTTATCGCCATATTCAAGTCAGCACTCACAGTTGTACGATCATCAGCAATGTGATTTTCTGGTCAGCGCCGATTGAGACATTCTCTCGGAAGGTTCTGTTATGATACTTTCTAAAATCCGCGACAAACGTTTCATCACAATCCGCAGAGGCGGGGAATTAACCGATGGCGACCATCATCTGCTCGTGCTTTGGGCGGCGGAGTGCGCCGAACACGTCCTGCACTTGTTTGAGGATGTTTGCTCAAACGACGCTCGCCCGCGCCGTGCCATTGAGGCCGCCCGTGCGTGGGTGCGCGGCGAAATCAAGATGATGCAGGCGCGTGACTTCGCGGGCGCGGCGCAGGACGCGGCACGGGCGGCGAAGGGCGTATCGGAAGCGGCTCGGCTTACGGCGCTCGCGGCGGGGCAGGCAGCGGCTTCGGCGCATGTCGCGGCGCACGAACTCGGCGCGGCGGCATACGCGATCCGCGCCGTTATGGAATCCGTCCCGAAACAGGAACGGGAAGCGGCCAGGCTCGCGGAGCGCGATTGGCAGCGGAGCAGGCTGCCAGAGCCGATATGGGAACTTGTGCTTGACGACCAACGGCTTCGAAATGACATCTGCTGGTTTGTGTTCGGGGAGGACGACAACGTATGACCCGTCAAGACATCATAAACTACTGCCTGACATTTCCCGCCTCGACGTCTGCCTTGACATAATAAAATAGCGTGAAATTGCGTAAAAGTGGCGAAAGGAATGGTTCTTTTTATGAAAATCATTGGATTTAACGCAAGCCCGCGAAAGAATGGCAACACCGCGTGGGCTATAAGCCAAATCCTCGAAAGCGCGGCGAACGGCGGCGCGAAAACGCGAATCTTCCATTCCGACGCGCTTACTATCAGCCCATGTAAAGGCTGTTTGGGCTGCGTGAAAGGCGACGGGTGCGTCGTCGATGACGATATGCAAAAAATCTACACCGCGCTCAAACAGGCCGACGCGCTTGTTCTCGGATCGCCGCTGTATATGGCGCAGATGAGCGGGCAGGCGAAGGTGTTCACGGACAGACTGTTCGCGCAAATCACCCCGCGATTCTCGCCGCGTTTCAAAGAGGAAAACGCCGGAAAGAAATTGATCCTCGTGTTTACGCAGGGCAATCCAGACCAAAGCAGGTTTCAGGCGTACTATGACTATACAAAGAATATGTTCCGAATGCTGGAGTTTGACATTCGAGATATGATTATTGTGACCGGGACGCGCGGCGGACAAGCAAGTGGTAACGCCGATCTACGCGCCACTTTGCGGGAATCTGGACAAAAACTCGCGCTCATGTTTCAGACTGAAAAAGGCGCAGAGGATAAGTAAGACTATGGATATATTTGATACATTTCGATACATTCCGAGAACACGAAAACCCGGAACAAGCCGCCAAGATGTCTGCCGCGGGTTGCGGGGTATGGGACGGGTGTGGTAAAATGAAGACGCGGAAACGCCGCGAAGGGACGGCCCGGCGGCCGTCCCTTCGCACACGATATGACAAAGGAAGGGGGCGGTGCCCATCAACAGATTAGCGACGAAACGGCGCCGGACGTGCCCGCGGGGGAACGGGATTGCGAGAAAGATCCTCACGTTGGTCGTGTTCGCTCTCTGCGTCTGGTACAGCGCGCAATGGGTCGGCGTTGGGGTTCTGGAGCGTGCGGCCGATCGGCCGGCTGTCTCGGTGGCGACGCGGCCGCCGGCGGCGCAACCGCCGACGCCCGCGCCTCCCTCCGCCGCCGTGTTCACACCAACGCCCGACGACGCGTCCACACCGCCCGCCGCGGAGGCAACGCTGGTCATTGGCGGAGACGTGCTGATCGATCTGGGGATTGAGCAGCGCCTGTGGGAGCCCGACCGCTTCCCATGGGTCATGGCGCCAGAGCTGGCCGCTGTCTTCGCCGCGGCGGACCTCGCGGTCGTCAATTTAGAGATGCCCGTCTCCACGCGCGGAGCGGCCATGCCGAACAAAGAGTTCACCTTCCGCGGAGATCCGGAGCAGCTGCCGTTTTTGCGAGACTACATGGGCGTCGACGCGGTTACGCTGGCCAACAACCACACACTGGATTTCGGTACGGACGCCATGTTGGACACGCTCACGCACTTGGATGATTATGGAATAGCCCATGTGGGGGCGGGCGCCGACCTCAAGGCGGCCGGGACGCCCGTCCTGATGCAGGCGGGCGCGTATACGGTGGCCTTTTTGGGGGCCACACGCGTGATTCCGGTGGCCGGCTGGGCGGCCGGCCCCGAACGTCCGGGGCTGTTTATCACCTATGACCCTGCGGCGCTCTGCGAGGCCATACGCGCGGTCCGCCCGCACGCCGACTACGTGATTGTATACGTCCATTGGGGCGTGGAGCGCGCGACACAGCCGGAGCCCTACCAGGTCCGGCTGGCGCGCGACTACATCGACGCCGGTGCGGATGCCGTCGTCGGCGCCCACCCGCACGTACTCCAGCCGCTGACGTTCTATGAGGGCAAGCTGATTGCTTACAGTCTGGGCAATCTGATCTTCACAGATGCGGCCCGTGACACGATGGTGCTCCGGCTGACGCTCACCCCGGACGGCATCCGCCCGGAGGTGCTTTTCTGTCGGATCCAATCGATGGCGACCGGCCTGGTGACGGATCCCGATGTCTGGGAAGCCCGCCGCCGCGCACTGGCCGCGCTCTCCCCCGGCGTCCAAATCGACGAACTGGGGAGAGTGACGGCCGAACCCTAACGTGGGTTGCACCTGCAACCCACAACCCAAATTCTTGTTTTTTGTTGCCGCTTCGCGGCAACAAGGTACTAAAGTGGGCGCCGCTGAAATATATGGTTCAAGCATCAAAAGCCTCTCCTGGCGATGGCGCGTCCGCGTCGATGGCCTCCAGGATATCACGTTTGATTTGGGCAAAGCTAGGGGAAAAAAGAAATGTCTCGTCGCGGGGGCGAGGGGTAGAGATATCGAACCGGCGGGTGATGCGGCCGGGTTTGCCGGTCAGGATATACACCGTGTCCGACAGGGTGATCGCCTCGTCCACGTCGTGTGTGATGAAGATCGTCGAGAGTTGCATCTGGTCGGCGATGTCCAGATACCAGGCGTGCAACTGCCGCCGGGTGATGGCGTCGAGTGCGGAAAAGGGTTCGTCCAGCAAAATCACCGGATTGTTCATCAGGCAGGTTCGCAGCAAGGCGGCCCGCTGACGCATGCCGCCGGAGAGCTGATAGGGGTACTTCTGTTCGAAGCCTTCGAGCCCGAACGGCGCAAAGAAAGGCGCGGCGTGCGCCCGGGCCCGCGCGCGGGTCTCGCCCCGGATCACCAGCGGCAGGATCACATTGTCCAGTACGGTGCGATATTCGAGCAGCAGGTCCTTTTGCAGCATGTAGCTCACGCGGCCGGCTACGCCGGTGATCTCGCCGCCGGAGAGCAGGACACGGCCGGCGTCGGGTGCGTCCACCCCGGCCAGCACATGGAAGAGCGTCGTTTTGCCGACGCCCGAAGGGCCAAGCAGCGACACGCAGCCACCCGCCGGCAGTGTCAGAGAGATATCCTCCACCACCGGGACGCCCTCGTAGCGTCGGGTGATGTGTTCACAGGCGAACAGCGGCGTCATGTGGGCAGATACTCGTTCGTGAAGCCCTGCTCGCGGATGTCCTCTTGCAGCAGGCCGTTTTCGAACATCCAAGCGTAGAAGGCGCCCCAGCGCACCGGGTCGATCTCGCCCCAGCGGGGCGCATCCGCCTGATAACGCGTGGCCAGATAGGCCTGGCTGCGTCGCACCAGCGTTTCGTCGAGCTCCGGCGCGTACCGCAGAAGGATGTCGGCGGCCTCGTCCGGATTTTCCATCGCGAACTGATATCCGCGGCTGACCGCGCGGAGAAAGGCCCTGACCTCGTCCGGGTTGGCGGCGGCGTAGTCCGTGTTGGTCACAATCACCGGCGTATAGAAGTCCAGCGTGGGATCGAGCTGCCCCAGATCGAGAAAGGTTGCGTCAATGTTGTTTTTCTCCGCCGCGACGCCGTCCCACGCGTAGTAGATCCAAATGGAATCCACATCGGTCTGGAGTGCGGAGAATGCGTCGGTCGCATGATTCGGGATCATTTTGACGTTTTCAAAAACCCCGCCGTCCGCTTCCACGATACGGCGGATCACCGCGTCGACCAGCGGTGTCTCCCAGGTCGCGAACCGCTTGCCTTCCAGGTCCCGCGGACGCTCGATGCCGCTCTTCTTTAGCGACAGGAGGCCGCTCGTGTTGTGACAGACGATCGCCGCGACGGCTGTGACGGGTAGGGCATCCGTTTTCCGGGCGATGGCGGGGCCGAGCCCCTCCTGCACGTCCACGGCAAATTCCGCGTTGCCCGCGCCGAGCAGCACCAGCGCGCCGTCCTCCGGCGGCTGCATGATCTCCACCTTGAGACCTTCGTTTTCGAAATATCCCTTCTCTTGTGCCACATAGAGACCGGTGTGGTTGGTGTTCGGTGTCCAGTCCAGCACAAAGCGGACGACACCGCTCCCTTCATGTCCGCCCCGGCAGGCGGTGCATGCGGCGAGCAGACACGCGGCGGCCAGAAGCCGGCACAGTTTCTTCTTCAAAAATGACAGCCCCTTTTAATTTCCATATTTTAAAAAATTCATCATCTCAAGACGACGAATGAGATGAGCGGTCCCACGGCATGAGCCGGCGCGCGAGGCGGGTCGTCAACGTGACCAGCGCGACGCTCAGGGCGGAGACCAGCAGGATCACGGCGAACATCTTGTCAAACGAATACGATTTGCGCACGCGGGTCATATAGACCCCGAGCCCGGCGGTGCCGCCGAGCCACTCCGAGATCACGGCCCCGACGATGGAATATGTGGTTGAGATTTTGAGGCCCGAAGCAAATGCGGGCATCGCGGAGGGCAGCTTGATGTAGCGGTAAATCTGCCGGCGGCCCGCGCCCATCGACTGCAGCAGGCGGATGGCGTCCACGTCCGCCTGGGAGAACCCGCCCAGCAGCCCGATGGTCATTGGGAAGAAGCAGGTGAGGAAGATCAGCGTGATCTTGGGTGCGGCGCCGTACCCCATCCACAGCACGAGCAGCGGCGCGATGGCGACGGTGGGGATCGTCTGTGTGAAGAGCAGAACCGGCGTCACCGACTGCCGCAGAAAAACGCTGTTGTCCATCAGCGTGGCCAGCACAAACGCCGCGGCGACCGACAGCGCCAGTCCGCAGGCCGCCTCCAGCAGCGTGACCCCGAGGTGGCGCATGAGCAGCGGGAAGTCGCCGACAAAGGCGAGGACGACCCGCACGGGGCTCGGCAGCAAAAAGACGGGCAGCAGGCCGGACGCGCTGACGCCCTGCCAGAGCAGGACCAGCGCCGCCGCGAGCAGAAAGGGCGGCCAGCGCCTAGGCGCCGTGGTGTTTCGAAACTTTTTTCTCAATGCTCCACACTCCCTCGGACGGGTTATAGACCATCTTGATATAGGCGGACACGCTCGAAGCTCCCTCGCGCAGGCAGATGAGCTGGCACTCCTTGGCGATCTCGCACAGCCTGTCGAAATCGCCCTCCACCGTCGTCTCGAAGGGGCCCACGAAAGTGTTGAGGCCTGTCCCTTTGAGATAGACGATGACTTTGTCGATGATGGGGATGACGTCTCCGTTCTCTACACGCGGGAGTACCTGGATCGCAAGACTTGCGAGCGGTTGTTTCATGTGCGGTCAGCTCCTTTTGTATTTTTGGCAAAAAAGAATCCGCACGGGAAATCCGCGCGGAAGACCGCTCTCATGATTTCCCTCCGCCGGCATTACCCGGATCAGGTCCGGGGCGGCCTTACGGGTCGCCCCCTTTGGGTTAAAGCTCCAGATCAGCTTACTCTCAGCCGGATAGGTCCAGCTCCCCGTTCATGCGTATTCAGTTTTGCACCGTGCCGCGCCGGCGCCCTCGCCTACTACATCTTGTGGTCCCCTACCAGGTGTAGTACTGTTAGAGTATGCCGAAGCGATATACGACACTTTTATTATATCGCGTATTTTGAAAATGTCAATTGGGCGCGCGCAAATTAGGCCTTTCGAAGCGCCGAGGGCGTCAGATGTCTCATTTGGCGTTTTTAACCGGTCCTTCGGCCGAAGGCCTTCTGAATTTTCAAAAAAAGAAAAAATGATTTGACAAAGCGAAAAACATGTGTTACAATTCGGTTACAAAAGAGTAAATCTTTAGTAACGAGACAACAGCGAAATTGTAAGGACTGAGGTGAATGGATGGCGACAACGACGAAGAAGAAAAAGGATGAGGGCCTTATCTACAAGGGCCATCCGCTGATGCGCAGGGACAATCTTGTCTATTATGGCAGCATGGCGGAGAAATATATCATCATGATGCAGGTGCTCGACGCCAAGAAGGTAAAGGATCTGGACGTAGCCACCCGTGTGTCTATCCAGCTCCAACTGACGGATCCCGATCTCAAAAGCAGGGACCGTGTGGTGAAGAAGACGGAGAAAGAGGGGCTCTACAACGCGATGGACGTGGCGTCCGTTTGGCTGGAGAGAGCCTTGGCCGCCAACTGAGAGCCCGCTGAAAACCTTTTCACACATTAGATAAAATCCGGCTTTCGAAAGCTGATAAGTCGCATGCCGGCGCCAGCGCCGGCCTAGATAGAACAAGAACGAGATAGAGTTGTGGGGGTTTTTGAGACATGATCAAACATGGCATGAAAAGATGCCTTTGTTGTGGGTTGGCCTTGAGCGGGTTGTTGACGGCGGCGTCTGTGTCGGCGCTGGCCGCCGAAGTGAAGGTGGGCGTCGTTGGCGCGAGTTCTCTGCATCTGCGTCAGGAACCGTCCACCGGCGCCCAGTCGCTGGAGACCGCCGAGAACGGCGAGAAGGTGGTGGTGCTGGAGCAGGAAGGCGACTGGTACCGGGTTGTGTACCAGGGCGGCGAGGGTTACATGCACAGCGACTACCTGACAGTCAGCCTGGGGGCGGATTTCCCGGTGGGGGGCGGTGTGATCACGGGTTCGTCGGTCAATTTCCGCAAAATGCCTTCGACGGACGCGACGGTGCTGGGGCGTTTAGACAAGGACGTACAGGTGGAGGTCGTCGGCGTCGAGAGCGGTTGGTACAAGGTCAAGTCCGGAGATAAGACCGGTTACATACATCCCGATTTCCTGCAGATCGCCAAATCGGTGGCCGAGATGGTGGTTGAGGCGGCGAACGACGTGCCGTTGGCTGAGGCGGCGGACACAGACGACGAAAAAGCGGCGCGCAGGGCCGAGGTCGTCGCTTACGCCAAGGAGTTCTTGGGGTGCAAGTACCGTTACGGGTCGATGAACGGCAAGACCTTTGACTGTTCGGGGTTTACCTCGTATGTGTACAAACATTTCGGCTATTCATTGGGGCGCAGCGCGTCGAGCCAGGTCTCCAACGGCAAAAAAGTCGCGAGCCGCGACGAGCTGAAGCTCGGTGACGTCGTACTCTTCCGCGACCCTTCCATCAACCGCGGCGCGGCCAGCCACGTGGGTATCTATGTGGGCAAGGGGCAGTTCATCCACAGTTCCTCCCGCGGCGGCGGCGTGAAGTACAATTCCCTGAGCGATTACTATTACAACAAATACTACATCGGAGCCCGCCGGATCATCAACTGACACCCCGCCTTCGCGGCGTAAGATGCAAACGGCAGCCCACGACGGGCTGCCGTTTGGCTTTCTTCAGACTTTTCTCTCAAGAGTCTTCATCGCATCCGGCGTGTGCGGCAAAAGCGCGTCAGTGCCGCCGCGCCGCTCCCATTTTCCGTGGACTTTGGGTTATTTTCGGTTTTTTCCTTGACAAGACGGTGAGTTGGTTGTATATTGTTTGTATCATCGGCAAAGACGCTGTAAAGGATTATCCTGTGGCGTCTTTTTTCCTTTTTTCGTCTGTTTTGCGTCTGGTCAAAAGGGGAGAGGGGGTAAGAAAAGGGAGAAGTGCTTGGGTGTAGAATTTGTGGGAAGAAGAATGAACAAGGGAGGTTTGTGCATTGAGAAAAGTACTGGAACTGCTGCTGGTGGTGACCCTGGTGCTCTCCTTCGGTCTGCTTCCCTCCGCGGCGTTTTCCGCCGTGGATGAAGCAGCTGCCTCGGAGGCGGGGCCGGCTTTCGGCGACAGCGAGGCGGTGAAGGCGTTTTGGGACCAGCGGCATACCTTTGAGGAGCTGGAACAACTTCTCAAGGACCTCGCGGCGGCCTATCCGAATACCGCCAAGCTTTACTCCGTCGGCCACACCTGGGAGGAACGGCCGCTGTGGTGTCTTGAGGTCTCCGGCGGCGTGAAAACGGCCCGGACCGACGGGAAGACGCCGATCGCTCTGATTGGCAACATCCACGGCGGTGAGCAGGAGAGCGGGGAGAGCGTGGCCTACACGGCCTGGTGGCTGCTGTCCGCCGCCGCGGCCGGCGACGCGCAGGCCGCGCGGGTCATGAACGAATACGTCACCTACATCATCCCCGTCATGAATCCGGACGGTTATGTCAATTCCTTCACTGTAAACACGCGCCAGAACATGCGTCCCACCGACAGAAACGGTGTCGGCGGGCCGTTCAGCGACCCCTATCTCGACGTAAACGGCGACGGCGTCGTCGGTCAGATGTACACCGGAGGCACCAAAGAGGCGCCGCCGGCTGACCGATCGAGTGAAAACCTGCTGGGGTATGAGAGCCGCGATCGCGACGGAAACGGCATATTTGGCGACGATCCGAAGGGCAGCGCCATCGACTTGAACCGCACATTCGACTACCTGTGGAACTACAATCGGCCCTACGAGACGCCTCCGCTGGGCGCGAACGCCTGGTCCTCCGCTGGGTCGGACGCGGCCACCGAGCCGGAGGTGGAAGCGATTCAGAATTTCCTCCGGGTCCGCCGACCCGCGGCGCTGATTACGGCCCACACGGGCATTCAGTGTGTGCTGTACCCGTGGTGCTATGCCCCGACCCCCTCGCCGGACGACGCATTCTTCGCGGCCACGGCCGAGGCGATGCGGGCGGCCTTTGAAAACACCGTGGTACCAGTCCGGGGCGAGAAGGCCACCTTCTATGTCAAGCGGTCGTACGAGGATTACCCGACCTCGGCGGAGCTGATCGATTGGGCCTACGGGCGGCTGGGCATTCACGCCTACACCGTGGAGGTCTACGCGAGGGGTACCGGGCAGGATCAATGGCAGGATCCGAGGCCGTCGGCCAACGAGGGCGACTGGGTGTATCTGGGCGACATCTCGGACGGCCGAAGCGCAAGCAGCCGGGTGACCTATCAGGATGTGTGGATCTGGAATGCGCGCTCGCAGCAGTTGCTGGGGCACGCACCGCCGGATCAGCAGATCATGGGCGAGGGCTTCAAGAACAGCGCGCTCGTGATGATCTTCAGTGAAGGCCCGCAGATCCTTCCGTCGTGAGACGAATGTCACGGCTGATAAAGATGCTGAAAAGTGCTGAAATGGGTGAAAACGCCCAAATATCGTAAGGGGGTTGTGCGCATTGAAAAAGTCAATCAAAATCGGGATCAGCGTGATCCTCGTCATATCCGTCTGCCTGCTTCCGTCCGCGGTCTTCTCCGCCGCCGTGCTGGGGACCGATGCGGGGCCGAACATCCGCGAGCCCGAGGACGTCAAGACGTTCTGGGATCAAAGACATACACTGGGGGAGTTTGAGACCCTCTACAAGGAACTCGCGGCGACGTATCCAGACACCGTCAAACTGTACTCCATCGGCCACACCTGGGAGGAGCGTCCGCTGTGGTGTTTGGAGATCTCGGCGGATGTGCGTTCCCCGCAGACCGCCGGTAAGACGCCGATCGCCCTGATTGGCAACATTCACGGCGGTGAGCAGGAGAGCGGGGAGAGCGTGGCCTACACGGCCTGGTGGCTGCCCTCCGCCTATGCGGCCGGCGACCCGGAGGCCAAGCGGGCCATGGAGGGGTATGTCACCTATGTCATTCCCGTCATGAACCCGGACGGCTACGCCAATTCGTTCCACCGCGGTACCCGTCAGAACATGCGGCCCATGGATAAAAACGACATTGGCGGGCCATACAGCGATTCCTATGTGGACTTGAACGACGACGGAAAGATCGGCCAGATGTATCTGGGCGGTACGGCTGACACGCCGCCGGCCAGTCGGCCGAGCGCCAACTTGCTGGGCTATGAGAGCCGCGACAGCGACGGAAACGGTATATTCGGAGACGACTTGAAGGGCAGCAACATCGACCTGAACCGGTCTTTCGACTATCTATGGAACTTCTACCGGCCCTATGAGACGCCCTCGAAGGGCGCGAACGCCTGGTCCTCGGCGGGGCCCGATGCGGCCACCGAGCCGGAGGTGCGGGCGATTCAAAATTTCCTCACTGCGCATCCGCCCGCCGCACTGATCTCGGCCCACACGGGCATCCAGTGTGTGTTGTACCCCTGGTGCTATGCGCCGAACGACGAAGCAACGAACATGCCTGCGGAGGACGTCGCCTTCTTTGAGACGACGGGAGAGGCCATGCGGGCGACCTATGAGAAGACAGTGCAGACCGTGCGGCCCAACGCCCGCTTCTACGTCAAGCAGTCCTACTACGACTACCCGACCTCTGCGGAGCTGATCGACTGGGCCTATGGGCGTCTGGGTACCCACGCCTACACCGTGGAAGTGTACAGTGCCGGTACCCCCACGGCCAACCCCGCCAACGACAGCCATTACCGCTGGGACGACGCGGCCTGGAGCAGCAGTTTCCAAGATAAATGGGATTATCTGGGAACTGTGACGGATGGACAGCGCGGCACGGCTCAGAAACGCTATGAGAACGTCTGGATCTACACATCCGCCGCCCAGCAGCGTCTGGGTGAGGCGCCGCCGGATCAGCAGATCATGGGCGAGGGTTTCAAGGATTGCGCGCTGACGATGATCTTCAGCGAGCCGGCCCGCACGCCGCACGCGGACGCGCCTGAGTGGCTGAAATGGGAGATCGGCCTTGTGGACGAGCCTGTAGCCTACGAGGGCACAGCCTATGATATCACGGTTTCGGCAGGCAGGGGCGGCACGGTGGCCGGCGCCGGCCGGTACACGCCGGGCGAGAGCGTCACGGTGGCGGCCGCACCGGAGGAGAACTATGTGTTCGAAGGCTGGTATGAGAATGGCATCAAGCTGACCCAGGCGGAGGCGATCTATGTCTTCAACGCGGTGGTAGACCGGTACCTTGAGGCGCGGTTTGAACGGCTGACGCCGCTTGCCACTTACGCTGAAGCGCACAGTTCGGCCCGCATCTCTCTCCGCATGAAGCAGAAGAGTCAGCTCAATTTCCGAACCGACAGTGAGAGCTATGAATTTGCTTCCAGCAATCCGACCGTCGTGACGGTGGACGAGAGCGGCCAGCTCACGGGGCTGAAGGCCGGTACGGCGCTCGTCACGATCCACACAACGGACGGCAGCGACATCACCTCCGGCGTCGTCGTCAGTGTCTCCTGACCATGAGTTTTACGCGTCTTTGTACTATAAATCCAGTTCGGCCTTTGGTTTTGGTGGGCGCCCCCGCTTGTGCTTGGGTTTTTGTTTCGATGTGTAGGCTGGCGCGCAACCTTTCGGT
>JAISCT010000037.1 GCA_031265355.1 Oscillospiraceae bacterium
GCCAACGAGGGGCTAGACTATCACCACGACTTCGCCGCCTACCCCGGCTACCTGCCCGAGGGGAGCCGCACGATCCCGGCGTACGCGCCGGCCGGCCGGCTGTCTTCCACCTGGTACAAAAGCACGGAGGACATGATCGGCGCCAGTGAGGACCATCCCCCGGCCTCCTACATGTACCCGGATTATGACGCCGCGGACAACGACAACCTGAGCAATATGAACGGCACGGTCAACACCGGCCTGCTCACCTACGACATCATCAAGGGCGAGCGCACCTATCAGTACTTCAAGGGAACGCCGCTGTTCGCGTTCGGCTACGGCCTCACGTACACGACGTTTGCCTATTCCGACGTGACCGTGTCCGCCGTCGCGGACGGCACGTTCACCGTCTCCGGCAAGGTGACAAACACCGGCGGCGTTACCAGCGACGAAGTGGTGCAGGTGTACAGTTCCTTCGCGGGTACCCCGTCGCGGATCCAGCAGCCGGCCAAGCGCCTGATCGCCTACGACCGCCTCCCGGCCATCGAGCCGGATGAGACGAGAGACTTCAGCTTCGACGTGGAACTTGAGGACAAGATGGGCGTGTGGGACGTGGAGAGCGGCCAGTTCATCGTGGAGCTCGGCAGTTACACCATCGTGGCGGGCAGTGGCTCCGCAGTGAGCGCGGCCACCGGCAACAACACCACGCTGAACGTCACTGAGGCCAACGGCGGCACGGCGGCGCCGGCGCGCGACCTGACAGAGCTCACGCTGGCCGAGAACTTCGACGACTATCTGATCTACAACCCCGGCAGCGGTACATTGGGCGTGGTGGACACCGTCGAGTTCATCAGCTCCTCGGTCGACTACGACTCGAACACGGCCGTCCAGTTCCGCCGCGACGGCACTTGGCTCGCCTTCAAGGACGTCACATTTGCGAGCGTTCCCGCCGTGCTGACCGTGCGCGCGGGCGCCGAGAAATCCGGTGCGCTCACGGTGTACGCGGTCCCCGCCGGCACCGCGTTTGACACCGCCACCGCCGTCGCCGCGTTTGCGCTGACGGACACCCGACCGACCGGTTCCACATACGGCGAGGCGGGCATCGGCCCGGCGGGCGTCTACCCCGGCACCCCGGCGGGGCAAGAGACCCAGAGCCGCTACTTGCGTCCGGAACTGCGGACGGCGGCGGTCTCCGCCGCAAACCTCAGCGCCAACACCGCCTATGACATCTACGTCGTGGCGGAGAAGCGCGGCACTGCCCTCGAGTGGCTGAAGTTCGGCGCGGCAACCGACAACGACACGGCCGGCGTCGCGATCTCTCAGGTCTACTCGCAGGATTCCATCCGTGAGCAGGGCGGCGCCCTGGCGTTGCGGGCCGACCTCACGCCGGTCACGTCCACGCAGCCCGTGACTTGGACCGTCGCTTCGACGGGCGGTACGCCGACCGCTCTCGCGACGATCGACCCCGCCACCGGTGTGCTCACAGCCGCCGGCAACGGCACGGTACGTGTGACGGCTGTCTCCGGCACGCAGACGGCCGCCAAGGATATTTTCATCACGAATCAACTTGACGCCAACAAGGTGACATTTGACATCAACGCCAATCCTTTTGGACCGCCGGAGTTTGTCCCCATCACGCGGACGGTGGACTACATGCTGATCCGTTCGCCGAGCGTGATGAGTTTCGCCTGGGGGGACTTCGTCTTCAGCTTCTCCACCTATTGGGGCGCAAGCGACAGCATCTCCCGCTATCAGGGCACGCTCCAGCAGGTCATCATGTTCAAAGAGCTGTTCAACGAGACGGACGCTAAGTACGTGGCGACCGACTCCTACCTCACGCTGCCGGGCGACGCGGTAACCTGGTCGGTGGCGAACCGTGCCGGCACAGGCCCCACGCTCGCGGCGATCGACGCCGCGGGTCTGCTGACCGCCACAGGCGAGGGCGACGGTGACGTCGTGGTCCGAGCCGTGCTGAAGAGCAACCCGGACATCGTCTCCGAGCGCGTGATCCGGCTGCAAAACCAGAGCCCGAAGGACGCCTTTAAGATCATCGAGGCCGAGAATTGGGACACGGCGAGCGCCGGCAGCGACACCACGGGCAGCGCCTATGTGGCGGGCGGCAACGAAATAGGCGTCTACCAGACCTTCGCGGCGACGCGGCCCACGTATCCGCCCCCGGCGGATACGGATCCGACGCCCCCGGCCGTTCTTTCCTACAAGAACGTCGATTTCGGCGCCGGCGCCGGCATCTTCCAGCTGCGGCTGGCCGCCGTCGCGGCGGCCACCGTGGAACTGTGGATCGACGCGGCCGACACGGCCGGCGGCGGTACCCAAATTGGTACGCTGGCCGTCACGCCGACAGGCGGCGATAACTACGCGGACTACCAGAACCTCACCGCCTACGTTACTAAGACCACTGGCGTCAAAGATCTGTACCTGAAGGTCCTTCCCGCCACACCGACCGACACGGTGACGCTTCGGCTGAGCCGCTTCCAATTCGCCGCCGCGGACACGCAGACTGTATCTTTCGACGCACAGGGCGGCGAACTCCAGCCGGCGCCGCAGGTCTTTCCGCCGGCTGGCGGCTCTGCGACCGAGCCAACCGCACCCACCAGGGCCTACGCCACATTCAACGGCTGGTATACGGCGGCGACCAGCGGCACCCAATGGAATTTCGCCACTCCGATCACCAGCAGCCTTACCCTGTATGCGCAATGGACTGAGACACGATACACCGTGACTTTTGAGACAGACGGCGGCGACCAGATTCAAAGTCAACAAATCCTGCATGGCGCTCCTGTCGCCGATCCGGGCGTGCCTGCCCGACAGGGCTATACGTTCAGCGGTTGGTACACGACGGCGACCGGCGGCAGCAGGTGGGACTTTGACAATCCAATAACTTCAAATCTCGCACTGTACGCACATTGGACCGTGATTTCGTCCTCTACGTACGACCCAACCAAGCCACCAACGACTCCAAGTACGCCCCGCACGCCCGACGCTCCGGACGACACGTCCGACACACCCGATGCGCCCAGCGGACCGCTGGCCAGTTTCCCCGACGCGGGTCAAGTCTCCGGCTGGGCTACCGAATTTGTGGAACGGCTGGTGGAGGCGGAGATCATCTCCGGCCGCTCGAACGGCACCATTGACCCGAAGGGCAACGTGACGCGCGCCGAGCTCACCAAGATGATCGTGTTGGGCCTGGGACTTGAGGCCGGCGAAGCGCCCAAGTCCTTCGCGGACGTGACTGCGGGCGACTGGTTCAAGAGCGTCGTCGACACCGCCTCATCGCACGGGATCGTGCTCGGCGTCTCGGAGACGGCCTTTGCCCCGAATCGCACGATCACCCGTCAGGATCTGTGCACCATCGTTTACCGCGGGCTGGTCGCGCTGGATGTGACGCTTCCGGAGCTCGCCGACGGCAGCGCGTTCCCGGACGAGGCGCAGATCGCAAGCTACGCGCTGGACGCGGTGAAGACGTTGAATCAACTGAACATCGTCACCGGGCGCAGCAGCGGCGTCTTCGACCCGCAGGCGTACGCGACGCGCGAGGAAACCGCAAAGATCATCTGCGGCGTCATCGACTACATCGCTTCGGCCTCGGCGCCCGCTTCCACGGAATCGGACTCCACGGAGCCTGCCTCCACGGAATCCGATTCCACCGCGGAGCCTACTACGTAAGCACAAGGCACACAAACACAAATTGTTTAAATATCCAGTATTTTACAACGCAGAACAATAGGAAAACCTCTCCGCCTAACAGCGGAGAGGTTTTCCTATATTCTTCCATTTTCGTCCCGTATCAAAGCGATTGTTGACTTTTGTGCCTTTTTGTAATATTATTAAAGTGTTATCCCGGTTTTGTTGTTTCAATCATCCAGACAGTTTCTTTTTCAGGCAGATTCCAGGGGAATTGGCACGTGGCGTTTATTTTTTCATCCGGCGAAATAAATCGCCGGTCAGCGGCGGGCAAGGTTTTCGACACTTGAACCACAGATACTGTAGGAGGAGGTTGCCACCCCATGACTCACACCGGACATCTCAGACGGCTCCTGTCCCTCACCCTGGCCCTTGCACTTGTGCTTGCGGCTTCGCTGTTCACCTTGGCGCCGCCGCCGGCGCTGGCCGACTCGGATCCGCCCCCGACATTCCCCTTCACCAAAGTGTATGACTTCTACGACCCCGATGTGGAGGCCGGCGCCCGCCTCGACGACCTCATCTCCCGGATGACGCTGGACGAGAAGATGGCCTCCGGCGTCGGCGCGCGGCTCGGCGAGCTTGCCCTCGAAATAGGAGGCAATCGCCTTGTACGCAATCTTGATTTTGGACTCGTGCTGGAGCGACGAATTGTGGGCAATCTTGTGGAGCGCCTCGCGCAGGGCGGCCGGAAAGTCCGCGCACGTGAACACGTCCGGCGGTAACTCAGGCGGGATTTTGGGAACTTTAGACAGTTTCGTTTGGGCGTCCTGCAGATCCGCCAGGACGGTTTTCGCGCTCAATTCTGACTGCTCAAGATCAGACGTCAAGTCCCGGATCCGCTGCTCCTGCGCGTCGATCGATCGCTGCCGCTTGTCGATCTCGCCATGCGCCTGCGAGAGCTGCTTCTTGAGCGCGTCCGACTCGTGCTGCAGCTGCAGATTCTGCGCCCGCAGCGTCGGGATGACGGGCGGCACCTGGCGCGGCGGATCTGGTTTCGAAACGAGCGATGCCCTGAGGGTTTCAATTTCCGCGGTTGCGGCGGCGTAAAGTGTTTTCAGTGACCTCACTTCCTCCTTCTGTTTTTCGAGTTCGAGGGCGGTTTGCTCGCCGGACTGGCCCAATTGGCGGGACTTTTCACAGAGCTCTTTCTGCTTGCGATCGGATTGGGCGAGTTGTTCTGTGAGTTCCGATACGCGACTCAAAAGTTGATCGCGCGCGGCCTCGAGTTCTTTGTCGCGCTGGGTATTGAGAACCGGGGTCGGGGCAGGCAATTGAGGGGCTGGGGGGACGGGTTTGGCAGATTTTTCACGGGCGAGTTCGGATTTGAGAGTCAGAACTTTGCGTTCAAGGCCGCTAATTGTTGTCTGGGACTGGGTTGCCGCAGAATCGCCTTCGTCTCTCAGTTGGGCGAGCTGATCGTTCAGGCGGGAGATCTCCTGCTGATAGGAAAGGTCTGCAGCCTGGAAGTCGCGCTCGGTTTTGTCGACGAGTTTCTGAAGGCTATCGTTCGTCTCAATTTGGGTTCTCAATTTTAAGGCCAACTTTTTGAGACGACTTCTCAAATGACGAATGAGGTCAGCGTCGTCGCCGTTTGGTTTGGGGAGCTGGGACTGGGCCGGCTGGGTGTCCGGTGGTGGCTGGTTGAAGTAGCTGACTAGATCGTCAGGCGTTGTGAGGTTTTTGCCGGTGTAGCGCTGGGCGCCCTGAATGATGTGATCCAGGCGGCTCGAAAGGAGTGAGTAGTTGACCTTCAAGGCATCGTAGTCGGCCTTTTGCTGGGCAATCGCCTCCTGGAGATTTTGGCGCTCGCGACGGGATGAGGCTTCAATGGTGGCGAGGCGCTGGTCAAGACTAGCACGGTCGGCGGACACTTGCTGAGACGCCGTCCGGGTTTGGACCGAAAGACGATCGGACGCATCGTTGGCGGCTTGGAGAGCGATGCGGAGTCGATGCTCCAAATCTTCTTTCTCAGATTTGACGGTGCGGAGTTCGGAACTGAGCTTTGAATTGTCGGAGTGAAGCTGTGTGAGCCGGCTGGAGATTTCGACCGCTTCGTCAAATTGAGAACGAAGAGCGATAAACTCACGCTGAAGTTTATCGTATTGCTGGCGAAGAATGCGCTTGGGAGTGTTCTGGGAATCGGTGGAAGAG
>JAISCT010000038.1 GCA_031265355.1 Oscillospiraceae bacterium
CAAGAGGCGCGACCATTTCTCTGGCCTGCGCTTCCTCTCCCTCTTTGTACTTGACGATGTATCTCTGCACCGGCACAGCCACTCTTTGCGGGATTTGCTCCCATTCGTCCTGCAGCGAATCCCCCCACGTCGTCCCACTCAGCAGTGAACTTTCGGATACATTCGAAAAATTCACTGCTGTGTCGCCACCCGCGGATTCCGTCTGCCAAAAACTCTCACCTGCCGCTTTGTATTCATTTTTCATGAACACGAACGGATCTCCCTCTTGTAATGTTACCTGCATGTCGAGCGGCCCCGAAGCTGTCGCGACAGAAGATATCTGCGCTGCCCAAACGCCGACGGCTGTCACTGTCAGCAACATGACAAAGGCCAGCACAAAACTGATCGCCCTTGTTCTCGTCTTCATATCCCATTCCCCCTGTTTAAAATACTTTCACCGAATTGATATCCTCATCATGAAAGCTGCACCGCTTATACCTTTGCCTATAGTGACAGCGTATGATGGCTAATTCACCTCTTATATCGTAAAAAAATTTGACAGGAATACAGGGAGTATTTGTAAAAAACCCCTGTATTCCTGTCAAATTTTAATTGTTTATTGCAACTTGATCCGTTTTTTGCAAAAAACGCAATCTTTTGCCATATTTTTGTTCATCCAAGACCCGCACAAAAAATTTTAAAAGAGTTTTCCGCTTTGGTTTTACAGTGGCGGCCTCATAGGTATTTTTCCAAAATGTTCTGCACCGAGGTGCCGCCGTCGCGGAGGACGCGTTTCAGACCGAAGAGAGCGTCGGGGTCGCCGGGTTTTAGCTCGTTGACACCATAGGTGCAGGTCATGGTGCAGGCAAAACCCATGTCTCGGAGGATGCTTTCGAGGTTGGCGGTGAATAGGCCGAACGGATACACAAACGCCTCCGGGCGGCGTCCGGTGATCTCAAATACCCGTTCCTGAAGCTCGCCCAGGTCCGCTCGGATTGCCCGATCGTAGTCCGCGTCGCTCTCGCCTTTGCGCTGCGCACAGCCCGGACGGGGCCCGGAGGGGACATGCATCTGGTAAGAGTGGTTTTCGATCTCAAAGACGCCGCGCGCTGCGAGCGAGGCCATGTCGTCCCAGGTTACATAGGAAAAGTTGGGGTTCTGCGCGCCCTCCTGCACCGAGCGGTCGGAAAAAGCTCCCACCACGGCGAGGACGCCTCGCATGCCGTGGGCGGCGAGCAGGGGCTCGGCGTAAAATACGTTGTTGTAGTGCCCGTCGTCAAAGGTCAGCATGACCGGCTTTTCCGGCAGCGCTGCCTCACCGCGCGCAAAGGCCGTGAGGTCGGAGACCGTCACCGAGGTAAACCCCTGGGCCTGTAAGTAGGCAAGGTCGGCCTCAAGCTGCGCCGGCGTGATGATGTACGCGCTGCCGCGTGTCGATTTGAGGATGCTGTGGTACATGATGACGGGCAGCCTCACGGCACCCTCCGGCGCCGGGGCCGTCGCGGCCGCCGCGGACGCGGGTTCCTCAAAGGGTCGCGTGCGGTAAAACTCCTTTGTGGCCGGGTCGCGCCGCACCTCGGAACGGTGCGCGTAGAGCAGCTTGGTGATCTCGTACACATCCACCCAATTCGACTCTGAGTCATCCGGCAGCGCGCCGTCGACGAGGAGCTGGAGCCCCCAGTGCAGGTGATTTTCCCCCACGTTGTTTACGTCCTCCTGCACGCTGTAGCCCGTGCGTCCCACGTAGCCTATCACGTCCCCGGCGCGCACCAGACGGCCCTTCTCTATGTCGGCATGGTAGGGCTGGCCTTTGCGCATGTGGGCGTAATAATAGTACCGCCGACTGTCCAGGCTGCGGACACCCAGCCGCCAGCCGCCGTATTGGTTCCAGCCGATCTCCGTGATCACGCCGGTCTCGATGCAAACGATGGGCGTGCCCACCGAGGCCATCATGTCGTGGCCGAGGTGCTGGCGCTCATAGCCATAGGACCGGCTGCGGCCGAAGTCGTTGTTGTGGCGGTAAGCAAAACCGGCGGCAATGGGGGAGTAGGCCTTGAGGCCGTACAGATCCTCCCAGGCCGTCCCGTCCTCCGTCTCCGCGCCGAGCCGGAAGGAACCGACCAAACCGCCCAGTACGGCGGTGTAAAGCGCCCGGTAATCGGAAAAGTGCGGGAGATCCGCGGTCAGAGCCTCGAGTGTCTCGCCGGCGCGCAGCCGGTCGCACAGGGTGCGCAGGTCTGTGTCCCGAAACTGGCTGAAATCTCCCTGGCAGCGGGCGGCCAGGCAGGCCAGCAGATCGATCCAGTCGAGCGGAACCGCGCCCTCCGCACCCGCCAGCACGGCGGCGTGCGCCTCCACGTCCGCCCGCAGCGCCTTTTCCAGTACGTGGGCCGGCACGTCAAACGACGGCGCCGCCGCGCGCGCCGGGACCGAGACGATTCGAGCCGGCGCTCCGGAGACAACCAACGCGCCGGCCGCGAGCACGGCGAGCCCCCACCAAAGCGCACGCGCCGGGACAATCCGCGGGACAATCCGCACAGGAAACAACCCCCTTGTAGGGGCGGCATTCCGCCGCCCGCAGAAAACCTGACGGCGCCCAACGGGGAGCGCCTGGGCACTCGGGTACCCTCTCTAGCGTACGCCCGGAGCGGAGAAAATAGTCCTGGGTTCCGTCGAGGGGTAATGAAACCATCTTTTTTTCACATTTTCTCGGCAAGGCGCACAGATTTCCCAATTTTTATCTTGACAGAAGCCACGAAAACCGATAGTCTTAAAGAAGTGATTTGTCCATGTTCTGCATGAGATATATCATACATCAACGAAAACCGCCGCCTATGCCCAGTTGCCCGCGCGGCATGAGACGATTTCATCCCTCCGGAGCGCCGTCCGGGCAAAGGCCCGGACCGGTCTTCGATGCCGTATTTTGTGTTTGTTCTTAAAATATATGGTGCAGGGACCGGCCCCGCCGCAGCGCCGGGAGATCCCTCGGAAAGCCTAGAGACAGGACGGGCCCAATTGGGCGGACGACGGTTTCCGAATCACTGGAGGTGCGCACGAAGACGTGTGGGAGATTCTGATTCCCATCGTGGTCGCTCTCGTCGGAATCGCTGTTGGTTTTTTTGCCGGAATTTTATACCGTAAAAATGTGGCGGAGAAGGAGATCGCGAGCGCCGAAGAGGAGGCGCGCAGGATCATCAACGATGCGATCAAAAGCGCCGAAGCGAAAAAGAGAGAGGCCCTGGTGGAAGCCAAAGAGGAGATTCATAGGAATCGTGTGGAGTATGACCGTGAGGTCAAGGAACGGCGGCAGGACCTGCAAAAACAGGAGCGCCGCCTGCAGCAAAAAGAGGAATCCCTCGACCGCAAACACGAAAACATCGAAAAAAAGGAAGAGCAGCTCACCCGCAAATTGCAGGATGCCGACACCGTCCGCGAAGAGGCGGAGCGCCTGAAACGCAGCCAAATGGATGTACTGGAAAAGATTTCCAGTTTCACCGCCGAGGAGGCCAAGCTCTATCTGATCAAGAGCCTTGAGTCCGAGGTGACGCACGAGGCCGCCATGAAGATCAAGGAGATCGAGACGCGCTACAAGGAGGAGGCGGACGGCAAGGCCCGCGAGTACATTTCGCAGGCCATTCAGCGCTGTGCCGCCGAGCATGTGATCGAGGCCACGGTCAGCGTGGTGCCCCTGCCAAACGACGAGATGAAGGGGCGCATCATTGGGCGCGAGGGCCGCAACATTCGCACACTGGAGACGCTTACGGGCGTCGACCTGATCATCGACGACACCCCGGAGGCCATCACGCTGTCCTCCTTCGACGCCGTGCGGCGCGAGGTGGCGCGGTTGTCGCTGGAGAAGCTCATCTCCGACGGGCGCATCCACCCCGCCCGCATCGAGGAGATGGTCGAGAAGGCCAAAAAAGAGGTGGAGATCACGATCAAAGCCGAGGGGGAGCGCGCCATCTTCGAAGCCGGCGTGCACGGCCTGCATCCGGAACTCGTCCGCCTGCTGGGGCGGCTGCGTTACCGCACGAGTTACGGGCAAAACGTCCTGTTACATTCGCTGGAGGTCTCCCACATCGCCGGCACGCTGGCGGCCGAACTGGGTGTGGATGTGAATCTCGCCCGGCGCGCCGGGTTGCTCCACGACATCGGCAAGGCCATCGACCACGAGGTCGAGGGCTCCCATGTGACAATCGGCGTGGATCTGGCGCGCAAGTACAAGGAGAACCAGGACGTCATCCACGCCATCCACGCGCACCACGGAGACATCGACCCGAAGACCATCGTCGCCTGTTTGGTGCAGGCGGCCGACGCAGTGTCCGCCGCCCGGCCGGGCGCGCGGCGTGAAAATCTTGAGAACTATATCAAACGGCTGGAGAAGTTGGAGGAGCTCGCGAACACCTTTGTCGGTGTAGACAAGAGCTTTGCCATCCAGGCCGGCCGCGAGATTCGCATCATGGTGAAACCCGAGAACGTCAGCGACGACCAGATGATCCTGCTGGCCCGCGATCTCGCGAAAAAGATCGAGGAGGACCTCGACTACCCGGGCCAGATCAAAGTGCATGTGGTCCGCGAGACGCGGCACATCGAATACGCGAAGTGACCCTTTCCCGCGCGGTCGTCCGCACACGCCGGACGATCGCCGCCGGTATAGCAACAGCCGCCCGCCCGTCCGCTTGCCAGCGGGGGGCGGGCGTGTTACAGCGGAGCGCCGCTGACAATGCCTTGCTCGGCGCGGCGCCGGGCGAGGCGAACCGAAAACTGGGGGTGACCCATTGGTCGTCGAAACCGTCGAAACCGTGCTGCCCGTCCGGCTGGCGCTGGCCCCGATGGCGGGCGTCACGGACTTTGCCTTCAGGGCGGTGTGCCGCCGTCAGGCGCGCATCCTCACCTGTACCGAGATGGTGAGCGCACGGGCTTTGACATATGGAGACATGAAATCGCGCCGCCTGATGCGACTCGGAGCGGACGAGCGCCCGTCCGCCGTCCAGTTGTTCGGCAGTGACCCGGCCTGCATGGCCGAGGCCGCGGTCATCGCGGCGGAGAGTGTCCGACCCGATCGCATCGATCTCAACATGGGTTGCCCGACGCCGAAGATTGTCGCCTCGGGTGACGGCTGCGCGCTGATGCGGGACCCGGAAAAGGCCGCCCGCATCATTGAGGCCTGTGTCCGCGCCGTGCCTCTGCCGGTGACCGTGAAGTGCCGCCGGGGCTGGGACAGGGGGCAGAGCAACGTCGTCGTTTTCGCCCAGGCGGCGGAAGCGGCGGGCGCGGCCGCTCTCTGCGTACACGGGCGTACGCGGGTACAGCTCTACGCCGGGCGGGCCGACTGGGACGTCGTCCGCGAGGTGAAGCAGACCGTGTCGATCCCGGTGATCGTGAACGGGGACATCTTCTCTCCCGCCGACGCGGTCACGGCGCTGCGCCGCACTGGCGCGGACGCGGCGATGATTGGGCGGGCCGCCTTCGGCAATCCATGGATTTTCGCGCGGGCTGAGGCCGCGCTCGCGGGCGCGCCGGACCCGGGTCGGCCGCCGCTGGCCGAGCGGCTTGAGACGGCGCTGGCACAGATTGAGCTGGCCGCGGAGGACAAGGGGGAGCACATCGCGTGCCTCGAAGCGCGCCGCCATGTCGTGTGGTACCTGCGCGGAGTGCCGCACGCGGGCGTGTTCAAACAGCCGCTGTGTCGGGTGTCCACGCTGGCGGAGCTCACCGAGATCGTCCGCCGCATGCAGCGGACACTGCGGGACGACGAGGAGGACACATGCTGAGAGATCGATGTGAAAGGCAGATGAGAGAGGGAAGGGGGTGTTTGCATGGCGGGCGGAGACGCGGACCGCGCGCTGGCTGAGCGAGCCGCGCGCGGGGAAGCGGCGGCGTTTGAGGCGCTGGTAAACGCCTATCAGACGCGGGTGTATACGCTGGCGTTTCGGATGACCCACAGCCGGGAGGACGCCTTCGATCTCTCTCAGGAGATCTTCCTGCGGGTCTATCGGGCGCTGCCCCGTTTTAAGGCGGAATCATCTTTTTCCACATGGTTGTATCGGCTGGCGTCCAACGTCTGTCTGGACCACGTGCGCAAAACGGCTCGGCGGCGGGAACAGCCGATGTCCGCATGGGAGCAGGAGGGGGAATCACAGCCGATCGAATGGCCGGACATGCGCTATAACCCCGAGACAGTCTATGAAAAGAGCGAATTGCGCGAGGCGGTGGCCGAGGCGATGGACCGATTGACGCCCGAGCACCGGATCGTCCTGACGCTGCGGGACATCGAGCGGCTGAGCTATGCGGAGATCGCCGCCGCGCTGGATCTAGAGGAGGGCACGGTCAAATCCCGTCTGGCGCGCGCACGCGCGTCGCTGTGCCGCATTCTCACGGCGCGCGGGAACTTTTTTGAAGATCGCACGTCTAAACCACCAAAGACGCCGTCAGGGGAAAAGGCGGAGCGTCTCGGAGGAGGTGAACCGCATGGATCCCTGTGAACAATATATAGAAGCCATCAGCCTGGATGTGGACGGTTGTTTGGATGAGGCGGCGCGTCGCGCACTGGAGGAGCATCTGGCGGTTTGCCCGCGCTGTACGGCCCGGCGGGCGGCCTTTGCCGCGCTGCACGACGGTTTGGCCGGATGGGAGGAGACGCCGCCCGACACCCTGCTGCCCGGCATCCGTTATCAAGTCCGGCGCACGCGCGGCCGGCGTTCCGGCCGGTGGCCGCGGCGTATGGCGCCGCTGGCGGCTGTGGCGGCCGTGGTGGCGTTGCTGTTGGTGATGCAGGAAAGGCTGCCCCAGATTGCATACGCCCCCGGAACGGCGCAGTCCGACACAAAGCAGGCTCCCGGAGAGGGCGTCTTCTATGCGGCGAAAAACGATTCCGACGATTTCACGCAGGAGGGCGGCGACGGGAATGCGCCCGGTGCAGCCCTCACGTCCGGCGACGCGACGGGCAGTGCCGGAGGGGACGTAGCGCGGTCCGACATGACCGACGCGGCCGTGCCGCCGGCTGCTGTGCCGGCGCCCTCATCGACCATGCCGGACGGGGCCCCCCCGATGGGGCGCAGCGCGGGTCCGCCGGTGTCGGAAGATGTCCCGCAGGGGGAGATGAACGGCGGCGCGAGCGACGCGACAAATTCTCTGCAGCCGCCCGCCGAAATGGAAGCGCCCGGGCCCTTGGCGATGACGACGGCCGTGGCGACGCCCGCGCCCTACGCCTATGTGATACGCTGGGCGGCCGCCGTGCCGGAAGAACTCGCGTCGCTCGCCAGGGTGGAATATGACGACCGGACGGAGATCGTTGCGTCGCGGATGTTGGTGGAGACATGGTGGCCAGTCTGGTCGGAGGCGGGCGCGCGGCGCGACGTCGACGACACAGAGGAGATGTCCGCCGAGTCGGACGATGTGCCGGACGATGTGTTGGTCATCTTTGAAAAGTGATAATTCTTCTTCTGATTTGATAAAACGAGCAACTCCGATCTGCGGTCGACCCCCGCGCCTTCATAGGCGCGGGGGTCGACCGTTGCGCGTAAAGATTGGCGTCGCCGATGTCTGTCAAAGAACCTGCACTTTTCTTATGCAGCCTTTCACGCGGCTCACTCTTTACTTGTTTGCCCTCACCATCGCCATATCGCAGTTGTGCAGCACGCCTTTGGACAACGCGAAGCAGAGAAGTCCCATCGCCAGTTCCCAAGCACAAAGTATCAGCAGTCCCGCAAACAACCCAAAGCCGTCGCCTATTATGCTCCCGATGACAATCGCCAGCGCAAGTCCCGGCGCCATTGTCAAAATTACGGCGAAGTAATAAATCACAATCAGAAGACCGGCGCTGATGTCAGAGCCAAGGAAGCGCAGGAACACATAATTTACACCCAAAAGCAGACATGAGAAAAGCGTATAAGTCAATATGCAAACTGCGATATATGCAAAGTCCGCGCCCACAAGAGACCCGCCGATTCCGAAAATCAGCACGCTCTCCAAAAATGTTCTTGCCATGATTTCCAGGTTGCTCCACAGGATTTTTTTGAACGAGGATTCGGGAATCATGTAAATATAATGGGAATAGGTTTCTTTCAGCCCCCGCCCTGTGCCGATGAGCATGATCTGAAGCCACATCAGAATTTGCATAACGACAACAAGGTCTTGTACGAACAGTGTCATAATGACAGCCCCCGCTGCAATCAGAACCGAAGGCAGGGTCAATATGCCGAAACGGTTTTCCCGAAAGCTCTCGCGCATATGTTTGCCGAACAAAGCCGCCGCTCCGTTGCCGTAAATCCCGGTTTTGGTGATTTTTACGGCTTTTTTAAACTGCGTAGCCGCATTTAGGTTCCCCTCGGTTATTGCCCGCTTTCTCTCGTAAGCCGTTTCGGTCGCCACCAACACATCTTCATAATAATCTGGATGGGAAAGCAGAATATAACCTGTTATTCCCGCACCTAAAAACAGGTTCAAACCAAAAAAGAACAATCCGGCCAACAATTCGCCGGATAAAAGCGCGGTGACGCCGCTTGCCGTCCAACCCGCCACCGGGATATACCGCAGAAAAGGGGAATTGATAGCCGCTTCCAACGCGACGGAGGGATTCCGCGTCTCAAAATACGAAACCGCCCAAAAAACGGCAAGGGGCAGAAATAACAGAGCGGTGATCAGCTTTACCACACGTTTTTTGGTTGCATTGCCGTTGGTGGCGCTGTAAATTAATAGGGAGGCAATGAGCAAAACGACCATGCTCAGTAAAAAACCTGCGAAGGTGAGCAAAACACCGCCATAGTCAACGCCAAAATTGGCCAACGAGCTTGCCTGGAATAAAATAAAGAAGCCCGCTAAAAACGCAGTTTTCGCCATACGAATCAGCCCATACAACAGCACCTTGCGTGGGTCCACCGGGGAAACAAAAAGCAGATTGACGTCGTTCATTTCGAAGATGGCATCCCCACCAGAAAGCCCTTTGAGGATATTGATGACCACAAACAGTGAGATAAAAGCAAACAAGATTCCGGAAAACCAAAACAGCGGCGCGGGCTGCTCCACCTGCGCTTTTGTAAAAAAAGAAAGCGCAATGGCACCGATTGCGGCGGCTATCATCAGCAAGTACAGCATCAGTTTGCCGGGCTTTTTCAAAAGCTCTTTCAGACTGTTTTTCATACTTTTGCGAACAATGTATAAGAGAGCGTTCATTCTCTCCCACCTCCCTTGGGAGTATCATCATGTTCCGTGATGGCAAAATACATATCTTCCAGAGACTTGCCCTCCGGCATTTCTCCCCGGCGGCAGACCGCAACCACTTTGGCGTCTTTCAGGATGTATGTCGTGTCCCAGTTTTCCTCCATGCTTTCAATCATGTGCGTGCTGACGAGCAATGCGCAGCCGTTTCGTTTCAAGTCGGCCATGACGGCTTTGATTTCCCTGATGCCATGTGGGTCAAGCCCTACCAGCGGCTCATCAAGAATAACCGCTTTGGGCTGAGGCAGCAAGGCGCAGCACACACTTACCTTTTGTTGCATTCCTTTCGACAACTCTTTGCCGAGCTTTCGCGTTTTGTCTGACAACTCGAACCGATGAAGGAGTTCGTCGGCAAGCGGTTCCCAGCTTTGCAAACGGTAGGCTTTGGCGGTAAACTCCAAATGCTCATAAACCGTCAGCATAGGGTACAGCACAGGCATTTCGGGGACATAGCCCAAAAGCCGCTTTGCCTCGGTGGTACGGTTGTCGAATCCGCCCACGGTAATGCTTCCCCGATAGCGAAGCAATCCGCAAATCGATTTAAGCAGCGTAGATTTCCCCGCGCCGTTGGGGCCAAGCAGAACGGTCAACTCGCCGGGGTTCACAACCAGAGAAATGTTGTCGGCGGCGAGAAATTTTCCGTAGTGTTTCGATATGTTTTGGACGTTGATCATAGAGCACTTGCCCCTTTTTCGCATAAAGTTTTATTGCAAGCCGCGTGGGGTTATCCTATAGCTATATCATCTTTCGCGAACTGAATCAAAACCTCAAACAGATCCCCCGTCACGCGGAGGGAGAACTGTCCGCCCGTCAGTTCCGTCAAGCTTTTCGCAATGTAAAGCCCAAGACCGCTGCCCTCGGTGTGACGGGTGCGGTCGCCTCGGATAAACTGCCGGGTCAGCGTCTCGGCGGTCAGATCGAGCGGGGTTTGGGAGATGTTTTTCAGAGAGAAGAACACCGCACCCTCCGTCCGACCGATGTCCGCCAATACGCGGGTGTCCGGCAAGGTGTACTTGACCGCGTTGGCAAAAATATTTTCCATCACCCGCCGCAGGTGTCCGCTGTCCGTCGTAACAAAAACCTGCTCCTCTGTCTGTCGGCATAAAAAAGTCAAACGATTGCCCGCAAAGGCCTCTTCAAAATCCCCGGCGATCTGCCCTGTAATTTCAATCAGATCGATCCGCTGCAAGGTCACCGGCAGATTGCCCGTCCCGGCTTTTGAGGCCTCCATCAGGTCGTCAATCAGCCTCTTCATCCGGGCGGTCTTTCGCGCCAAAACGCCCGCATACTCGACGTAGGCCGCGTTGTCGATGGGCAGGGTTTGTAACAGATCTACATAGTTGCAGATCGAAGTCAGCGGCGTTCGAATGTCATGCGATACATTGGTGATGAGCTCGGCCTTGAACCGCTCAGCTTGGATTTTTTCCTCGTTAGCTTTCTCATAGGAGGAGGATAACGACAGCAAGAATGAGCAGAAATACGTCAGTGCAGCCAGCGTGAACATGGCGAAAACAAAGACCGCCACGCCCAGCCGGGATCCCAGCTGTGTGAAATAGATGATAAACAAATACAGCAGATTGCCCGCCAGCAAAACAGACATCAAAAACCCGATGGGCTTGTTGAAAGGGTGGAGGCGATAGAATGGCAGCCAGACCATTGTCTTTGTCAACGTTTTGTCGCGCAGATGCGCCACGGTTGCGGCCAGCAGGGCCACACCCGCGGCGTAGGCGAGGAACGAAAGCGACAACAGCCGGACGGCGTTTCGATAATATTGGGCGTCGGAGACGCACAACACTAGGGTACACAACGATAAAAGTACGAGCAGAGAAAAATCAATCTTTTGCCACAGGCGGAAGAGGCCGGTTTTCCGGTTGCCGTCCGATGTCCAGATCGAGAGACAGAGCAGACCGACGGCGAAGAAAAATATGGCCAGAGAAACCGCCAAATCCCAGTGCAGATAGTTTCCCAAAACCTTGCCCGTATAATAATTGTACCCCTGGCTGAGCGCGCGAACCGCGGACAACGCGCCGCCGCCGCCGAGTAAGAAGACTGCCGCCTTGACCCAAGACGAGCGCAACGCGCGGCTGACCGAGATCATCGGCTTTTCACCACCTTGTAGCCCAGCCCATAGATAACTTTTAAATACCGAGGCTCTTTGGGGGTGATCTCGATTTTCTCCCGGATGTGCCGGATGTGAACCGAAATGGTTTTTGAGACATGAAAGGCCGGCTCGTTCCACACCGCCTCATAGATCTGGGCGGAGGAAAAAACACGCTCCATGTGGGTCATCAGCAACTGTAAGATGTTGAATTCGACGGCGGTCAAAGAGACATCCTCACCCTCAACCGTCACGCGCTTTCGGCCCGCGTCCAGCACGAGCCCGCCGGTCCGGTAGACGCCCGGCTCTGCCTCCGGCGTCCCGTCTCTCAGCCCGCCCAGCCGGGCGTACCGGCGCAGGGCCGCCTTGACGCGGGCCAGCAGTTCCACCGGGTTGAAGGGTTTTGTGATATAATCGTCGCCGCCCATGTTGAGACCCAAAATGCGGTCGGTGTCCTCGCTTTTGGCGCTGAGAAACAAGATCGGTACATTGGAAAACGCCCGGATCTTCACCGCCGCCTGTATGCCGTTAAGCACCGGCATCATCACGTCCAATAGTATCAGATGAACGGTTTCTCGCGCCGCGATGTCGGCGGCTTCCCGGCCGTTTTCGGCCTTGATGACTGTGTATCCCTCCTGCCTCAGGTAGATGTCTAAGGCCGACAATATGTCGCCGTCGTCGTCACAAATGAGAATGGTGTAGTCCATGTCAGTCCTCCCACACCGTGATGATATACCCCCCCGTGTTGTCGCTCGAAATCTCACAGCTCTTCTCTCTGGGCACCCGTATGATGTCGTCGCGCGGGCGCGCATAAAAGACCGAGTATGTCTGGTGTTCCAGCGTGATATCAAAGCCGTCGCTGTCTGCCAGCAACTGAAGGTATTCCTCCAGACAAAGGCCGTTGTCGTGACAGTAGGCCGCATGGGGCTGACCGACGTAGCGAAAATGCCACGGCTCAAACGCGATGCCCGTAACGTCGCGTTTGTCTTCGGGATACCGCAGGATGAAGCCGTATTTCCAGGCGTTTTGCGCCAACCAGCGGCCCTCGGCCGAATCTCCAAACTGCGCCTGCCCGATGTCTGTGTACGCGATGTCGGCGGCGAGGCCGGTTTGGTGTTCGCTGTGACCAGGTTTTTGGACGTAGGATTTATCGTTCGCCTTCTTGTAGAGCTGCTTTTGCCGCTCACTGGTCCGGTAGCCGCTGGTAATGAAAAAACCGTCAAAACCCTCCGTTTCGGCCTGCGTGAACAGAGCGTCCGCCGCCTCCAACGCGCGGGGATGCATCAGGATGTCGGCGGCGGCCAGTGGGACGGTCTGGTACGCCGAAACGGTGGGATACGGGACGCCGCCGTCAGGGATGGGATGGTCGCCGTTGATGAGTGCCAAAAGTTGGGTGTCTTCCAGCGCGCCGACAGGGACGTCCGCCCAATCGGACGCGACGGAGGATGCCGGAGACGCCGGGGACGCCGCCGCGCCATAGGGCGCTGAAGATGGCAGTATGCTCGGCGTTTGGCATCCGCCGCCCGCGCACAGCAGGGCGGTCAGACAGAGAGTGGACAGGAATCGTTTCATAAACACGCCTCCTCGGTTTGATTGTGTTCCCATTGTGAAGGACAAAATCAAACTTGAGGGACAGGAAAGGTTGAGATTTCTCTAAGAACTGTCAGCTGTCAACGGTTTCCGCCGGCAGCAGCTCGGCCATGTCGTGTTCGATCCGGTTGCGGCCGTTTTGTTTGGCACGGTAGAGGCAGTGATCGGCCTGGGCCACATTTTCATCCACGGACTGCGCCATGTTGAAGGTGTGGATGCCGAAACTCATCGTGGCGGAGATCGGGCCGAAGTGTTTGTCCTCCAGCGGCGTCGTCGTCATCGCGCTGCGCAGGCGCTCCGCTACCATCACCGCGCCGGCCACCGTGGTGTTCGGCAGCACAATCAAAAACTCCTCGCCGCCCCAGCGGAAGCAGTAGTCCTCGCTGCGCAGGCTGGTCTTGAAGAGCTGAGCCACGTGGATAAGGAAACGGTCGCCGTATTGATGACCGAACCGGTCGTTGATCGCCTTGAACCAGTCGATGTCGCACATGATGAGCTGCAGACCGCAGCGATGCCGGCGCTCGCGGGCCTGTTCCCGCTCGATCACGTCGTAGAATGCGCGGCGGTTCGACAGCCCGGTGAGCTGATCCTGGTTGGCCGAGGCGGAAAACCGTTTGGCCATGTCGATGAGTTTCTGCCCCGTGCGCTGGTGCACGTGCTCCACCACCATCGCGAGACACGAAAACGCCACGAAGATGATGGGAAACTGGAGCCGGAAGTTCAACGAATAACGCGCCGTGCGCCACTGGTCGAACAGCGGAGAGAAGAGAATCAGGATGCTGGCGATTTGGATCGTGAGATAGGGTTGGGCGAAGCGGTTGCCAAGAAAGAAACAGACGGCGAGCGGGTACGCCAGCACCCACAGTACGGAAAACCCGGCCGCGGCGCCGAACAGCATCAGGAACATTGAATAAAACGTCAGGTACACGGCGAACAAATAGAACGGCCATTCGTGGCGGCGCAGATGGTGGAGCAGGAAGAGACAAAACGCGCTCACCCCTGCGGTGCTGAGAACGGCGACGAGATCCGCCGTATAGTGGTTGAAAAAATATACAGGGGACATGAGCAGGCAAAGGACGAGCACAAAGGTCATCAAAAATGTGAGGTTCGACCGCCAGCGGTGCTCCTCCACGCCGAGCAGATATTCGTCGCTCACCAGAGAATCGATCTTTTCCCGGAACCATGTCCGCGGACTCATCTCACCACCTCCAAATGGATCATTTATCCGCCGTTTCCCCCGCTTGGTCTCAGTGTACTACATTTTGTCCGTTGCGTAAAGACCCAGCGAGGAAGGCGCCGCGCGGGACGCTTACAGCGTGACGCCCCGACGGCGAAGCCAGTCGGCCAGCCGCGCGCGCGTGGCGTTTATGACGAGCGCTTCGGGGAAATCGATCTCGGCCAGCAGCGCCAGCGCCAGGCTCACGTCTCCCACTTGGCCGGCCCAGTGGGCGTCTGTGTTTACGACCACCGGCACGCCGTGGCGCGCGCAGCAGCGTGCCAAGGCCCGGCAGTTCTCCTCGCTGCCGGGGCGCGCGACCGGCGAGTGACTGTTGATCTCGATCAGCGTGCCGGTCTCCCGGCAGCGCAGGACGACGGCCTCGTGATCAAAAGGGAAGTTCGGCTGGCCGGGGTGGCCGAGGCAGTCGATCAGAGGGTTGCCGGCGACGGACAGCCAGGCCGCCGTGTGCTGATCCCGCGTGCCCGGCGTCCGGCAGGGCCGGTGCAGAGAGGCGATGACGAAGTCCAGATTGGCGAGGATATGCGCCGGCAGATCGACCGTGCCCGCCCAGTCCAGCACATTGACCTCCGCGCCCGTCAGGAGGCGCACGCCCGCGCAGTGCGCCGGCAGGTCGGACCCCTCGAAGTGCCACTCGTGCGGCGCGTCCGGCAGGGCCGGCGCGTGATCGGTGACGGCCACCGCCGCAAGTCCCGCCGCGGCCGCGGCCGTGCAGACTTCCATGACCGTAGAGAAAGCGTGCGTGCTGGCCAGCGTGTGGGTGTGCAGGTCCGCCGCGATGCCTGTGAGCCCCGTCATAGATCGTCTCCAAGCAGGCTGCTCGCCTCGAAATGGGTATTGATCCGGTCGGTGAAGTCACGCGCCGCGTTGAAGCCCATCTTCTTGTGGCGGTTGTTCATGGCCGCCACTTCGATGATCACAGCCAGATTCCGCCCGGGCTTCACCGGCACCGTGAGAGAGGGAATCTCCACGTCCAGAATCCGAGTGGTCAAGTCCTCAAGTCCCAGCCGGTCGTACTGGGTGTTTTCGTCCCACTGTTCGATGTTGATGATGAGATCCACCTTCTCCGTCTGTTTGATGGCGCCCATGCCGAAAATACGCCGCACGTCCACGACGCCGATGCCGCGCAGCTCGATGTAGTGGCGGATGAGTTCGGGCGCCGAACCCACCAACGTCTTGGCCGACACTTTTTTGATCTCGACGGCGTCGTCGGCGATCAGGCGGTGGCCGCGCTTTACAAGCTCGATGGCGGTCTCCGATTTGCCGACGCCGCTCTCGCCGAGCAGCAAGATGCCCTCGCCGTAGACTTCCACCAGTACGCCGTGCCGCGTGATACGGGGCGCGAGCTCCACTTTGAGCATGGCGATCATCGCGCTCATGAGGTGGGAGGTCGACTCGATCGTCGAAAGGACGGGCACCTCGTACTGCTCGGCCAGACTCATGCACTCCGAGAAGGGTTCGATGCCGCGCGAGAAGATGATCGCCGGGATCTTCTTCGACATCAGTTTTTCGAAGGCCTTCCGCCGCCGCTCCGTTGTGAAGCGCTCGACAAAAGTGGCCTCTACCTTGCCCACGACCTGGATGCGGCTGGCGTCGAAATAGTCAAAAAAACCGGCCAGCGGCAGGCCCGGGCGGTTTACGTCGTCGGTGACGATCAGTGTCTTCTCCATCTGCGGCGGCTGATAGACCACATCGAGATTGAACTCGTCGATGAGGTCCGTCAGCTTCACATTGTATAGATTGTTCATGGTTCACCCCGCTTTGCTTCTGACGTTTCCGCTTTGTATTATACCCGGTTCCCGGCCCCTTGGCAACAGCAATCTGCCCCAATCTGCCCGCGGCGATGATTGATGGTTGACATCCGCCCGGTATCCTGTATAATAGAAGAAGTGTCCATATCGTGATTTGGGCACATCCTTGCTCCCGGCGCACCGAAAGGGACGTCGCCGTCCGGGGGCCATATGTCCAAAAGGAGGTGCAAACAATGGCGAAAATCACAGCCAAGTACGAGACCATGTATATCCTGAACGGCACGCTCGGCGAAGAGGAGACAGCCGCCCTAGTGCAGAAGTTCCGGGAACTGGTCGAGGCGCATGGTACCCTGACCGCCGTGGAGGAGTGGGGCAAGCGCAGGCTTGCCTACGAGATAAACCGCGTGACGGACGGCTACTATGTGCTGATGACGTTTGAGTCGGCGCCCTCGTTCCCGGAGGAACTGGAGCGCGTCTTCAGCATCACCGAAAACGTACTCCGCTGGCTCACCATTTGCAAAGACGAAAAATAAGTAAAAAGAGAAAGAAGACGAGCAAGGAGGGGCTGTCATGCTGAACAAAGCCATTTTGATGGGGCGACTCACAAGAGATCCCGAACTGCGCCACACCCAGAGCAACACGCCGGTCGCGTCCTTCCGCCTGGCGGTGGACCGCGGGTACCGGTCCAATGCCGAAAACCCACAGCAGCAGACCGCCGATTTCATAGACATCGTCTGCTGGGACAAGCAGGCTGAGTTTGTCTCCAAGTGGTTCACAAAGGGGCAGCTCGTGGCGGTGGCCGGCCGCATCCAGCAGCGCGAGTGGAAGGACAAGGACGGCAACAACCGCACCAGCTTCGAGATTGTGGCAAACGAGGTGCACTTTGCCGAAAAGCGCGGCGCCTCCGGCGCCGACCCGTCCGCCGCGCCCGTCCCCGTCCCTCGCGCCGCCGCGCCGGCGCCCGCCGTGAGCGATCCCGCCTCCGGCGGTTTTGCCGAACTCGAGGACGACGGCGAACTGCCGTTCTGACATAGAGCGCCCCGCCGAGTCGGGCGCCGCCTTATGAGATGGAAATATTTTACAGATAAGACGGACTTGGGCAGCCGGCCTGCGGGGCTGGGGCCCGGGGCCGATGAAAGGAGCATGTCCGATGGCTTCAGACCGTCCGCAGCGCGGCCGCAAGCGCCGCAAGGTATGTTCGTTTTGCGTGGACCGCATCGAGCACATCGATTACAAAGACACCGCCCGTCTGCGCCGCTATATTTCCGAGCGCGCGAAGATTCTGCCCCGCCGCATGACCGGCACCTGCGCCGGCCACCAGCGGGATCTCACGGAGGCCATCAAGCGCGCGCGTCATCTGGCGCTGCTGCCCTTTGTGACCGACTGATTCGCCACGCGACCGCGGGAGAGGGCCAACGCCCTCTCCCTGTTGATATACTCGCCCGATATATTCCAAATCGGGAAACTCCCGCAAACATCTCCCGCAATTGTCAATTTTTAATTGTCAATTGCCATCAGGGGTGGTGGCTGTGCCGCGTACAGACAAACAGAATTACTATCTGGACATCGCCGAGACCGTACTGGAACGGGGTACCTGTCTGCGCCGCAACTACGGCTCTCTCATTGTGAAGAACGACGAGATCATCTCGAGCGGATACGCCGGCGCGCCGCGCGGGCGGGCCAACTGCATCGACGTCGGACGCTGCATGCGCGAGGCGCTGAACATCCCCCGCGGCGAGCGTTACGAGATGTGCCGTTCCGTGCATTCGGAGATGAACGCCATCATCTCCGCGGCCCGGAGCGAGATGATCGGCGCCGCCCTCTACCTCGTCGGTCGGGACGCGAAGACCGGCGCGCTGCTGCCGGACACAAACTGCTGCGCCATGTGCAAGCGCATGGTGATCAACGCCGGCATCGAGCGCGTGGTGGTGCGCAACACAGAGACGGAGTACACGGTGTACGACGTGCAGAAGGACTGGGTCGAAAACGACGAATCCCTCCGCGGCGAATTCGGCTACTGAGTCCGCGCCTCGCCGGCCGTGCGGGGCGCGCGGCTGCTCACGCGCCCCGCACGGCGGCGGCCGCCGCGTCCAGCGCGTGGATGACCCTGTCACAGAAGTCGTCAAACGGCGCGTCGGGGGCATGGCACTCCGGGTGGGCGAGGAAGTACGCGACCGACTGCCGGGCGCCCTCGTCGAAACGCGTCGTGGCCACGAAGTCCGGCGCGAGGCGTTTCATCTTGCTGTTGTCGAAGACGACGGAGTGCGCCTTGTCCCCGAGCAGGGGGCCGTCGAACGAGGGGTCGCAGGCGATGATGAAGTCGGAGGCCACGTGGTACGGCCGTACGGGTACGCCCAGCAGGCGGCCGATCGTGTCGTAGATCCGGTTCCAGGTGAGAACTTCGTCGCTTGTGATCTGCACGGCCTCGCCCACCGCCGCCGGGTGACCCATGAGCCGCACAAACGCCTTGGCGAAGTCCGAACTGTGCGTGACGGTCCACAGCGAGGTGCCGTCGCCCTGGATGAGCACCGGCCGGCCCCGATGGATGCGGCTGACGACGCCCCACGCGCCGCCCGCGCCGTGCAGGCCCAGCGGCAGCGTCTTGTAGTCGTAGGTGTGGGACGGACGGACGACCGTCACGGGGAAGCCGGATGCGCGGTGGGCGGCCAGCAGGACCTCCTCGCAGGCGATCTTATCACGGGAGTACTGCCAGTGCGGGTTTACGAGCGGCGTGCTCTCCGTGATGCGGTAGTGGGCCGGCGGCTTCTGGTAGGCCGAGGCCGAGCTGATGAAGATATATTGGTCCGTCCTGTCCGCGAAGAGTCGGACGTCCCGCTCGACATGCGCCGGGGCATAGGCGATGAAGTCGGCCACCACGTCGAAGCGGCGCGTGCCGAGCGCGGCCCGCACGGCGGCCTCGTCGTGGATGTTTGCCGTGAGACATTCGACGCCCGCCGGCGCCGCGGTGTTCCGCCGGCCGCGGTTCAGCAGTGTGAGCGCCCAGCCGCGCTCGGCCGCCAAATGGGTGATGGATTCGCTGATGACGCCGGTTCCGCCGATAAACAGTGCTTTCATAGCGCGCCTCCTTGTCGTCCGGTTCGTGGTGCGGGCCCGGCCGAGGGGCCGGACACCGGTTTCATTATATCCCGTTTCGGCGCGGCACACAATGGGTCCAAGCTGTTTTGCCGACGCTTGATGCAAAGAAATACAGAAAAATGTGTAGAGATCGCCGATAAAATGCGAAATTGTGCTAATGAACGGGCTCCAAAATACCGATGAGAGAACGGGAGGCTTTGTGCCGCCGGCGTGAGTTTGTTACGTTTATATAAATTATATAAACTCCCTCTTGCAAAATGGACCGATCCATACTAAGATATAAAAATAAGGAGAGGCGCTCAAGATTGGGCAGCCTGTCCTGCAAGCCCGCCCACAGGGCCGGCCCGACAAGACGGAGGTCGGTCCATGTCCGGAGCACTGAGGAGGATGTGTGCATGTCCAGCAGATTGTTTCAAGGCATCGTCGCCCAAATGAAAGACGTCGTAAACGACGTCATCGGCGTGATGGACGCGAGCGGGGAAGTGGTGGCCTGCACCGACGCGTCCCTAGTGGGTCGGGTGTGGGAGGACGCCGCCGGCGAACTGTCCCTGCGCACGGACCCTGTTGTCGTACTGAACGGTTACACGTTCAAGACTCTGCTCAGTTGGGGTCTTCAGTACGATTACGCCGTGTTCGTAGAAGGAGAGGACGCCGCCGCGCGCGAGGTGTGCCTGCTTTCGGCGGTGGCGCTGAACGGCGCCAAGACCTTCTACGACGAAAAACACGACAAGACCACCTTTATCAAGAATATCTTGCTTGACAACATCCTGCCGGGCGACATCTACATGCGCTCCCGGGAGCTTCACTTCGAGAGTGATGTGCCCCGTGTGGTCATTTTGGTGCGCCAGGTGGGCAAGACGGACCTCGCGGTCATCGACGTCGTGCAGGGTCTCTTCCCAGACAGGCAGATCGATTTTGTGGCGAGCCTGAACGAGACGGACGTCGCGCTTGTCAAACAGGTCAAAGCCGGCGTGGACACACAGGATCTGCGCAAGCTGGCCGCCGCCATCGAAGAGACGATCAACTCCGAGCTGTATATCAAGACCGTCATCGGCATCGGCTCGGTGGTAGACAGCCTCAAAGACCTGGCCGGGTCGTACAAGGAGGCCCAGATCGCCATCGAAGTGGGCAAGGTCTTCGACACGGAAAAGACAATCATCAATTTCGAAAATCTGGGGATCGGACGCCTCATCTACCAGCTCCCAATCACGATGTGCGAGATGTTCCTCTCCGAGGTGTTCAAGAAAAATTCGATCGACTCGCTGGACCAGGAGACGCTGATCACGATCCAAAAATTCTTCGAAAACAGCCTGAACGTCTCCGAGACCTCGCGCAAACTCTTCGTACACCGCAACACGTTGGTGTACCGGCTCGAAAAGATCAAAAAACTCACGGGGCTCGATCTGCGGGAGTTCGACCACGCCATCATCTTCAAAGTGGCGATGATGGTCAAGAGATATCTCCTCTCCCGCGAGGACGTGTATTGACCCCGCGCACTACCCATTCAAACGCGTCCCCCGGGGCGGGACAAAACGAGGGAGGCTTGTCGTTTGGTTCGTCTGGTTGATGTATGCAAGACCTATGACAACGGCACCAGAGCCCTCAAAGGCGTGAGCCTGCGCATCGACGACGGGGAATTTATATTTCTGGTGGGGCCTTCCGGCTCCGGCAAGTCCACGATCATCAAGCTGCTGACCGGGGAGATCCGCCCCAGCGAGGGGCGCGTCCACGTAAACGGCTACAGCATCGGCGCCCTGCGCGCGCGGGACGTTCCGTTTCTTCGCCGCACACTGGGCGTCATCTTTCAGGACTTCCGCCTTGTGGAAAAGAAAAGCGTCTACGAAAACGTCGCCTTCGCGATGCGGGTGGTGGGTGCGTCGCCGCGTGAGATACGCATGCGCGTGCCCTATGTACTCGACCTCGTCGGGCTCTCCCACAAGGCGCGCCGCCGCCCCTACGAACTCTCGGGCGGCGAGCAGCAGCGCGTGGCCATCGCGCGGGCGCTTATCAACAACCCCAAGGTCATCATTGCCGACGAGCCCACCGGGAATCTGGACCCGGCCCGCTCGTTGGAGATCATGACCTTGTTGGAGCGCATCAACGCGCTGGGCACCACGGTGCTGGCCGTCACACACGAAAAAGAACTTGTGAACCGTTTCGCGAAACGCGTGGTAGCCATCGACGGCGGCCGGATCATCAGTGACAGGACAGGTGGGTACTACCAGTATGAAGCGCTACGAAACTAGTTATTTTTTCCGAGAAGGTGTCCGCGGCATTTTCGTACACGGATTTATGAGTTTTGCCGCCATCGGCGTCATCGTGGCCTGTCTGCTCATCATGGGCAGTTTCTCTCTGCTTGCCTACAACTTAAACGCACTCATCGGCGACATCCAAAACAGCAGCGAGATCTACGTCTTTGTGGACGAGACGCTGTCGGACGCCGAGGCGCGTAGCGTCGGAACGCGCATCAACCGCCTCGACAACGTCGACATCAGTACCTTTGTCTCCCGTGACGAGGCGCTGGTCCAGTTTGGTGCGCGGCTGGACGAGGAGTACAGTGCGCTGATCGAGGGGCTGGAGCAGGACAACCCGCTGCGTCACCGTTATGTGGTTCGCCTGATTGACACGGAGCGGATGGCCGAGACGGTGGAACAGCTCCGAAACGTGCCCGGCGTCGACCAGGTGAACGCCCGGCTCGACATCACCGAGAACATCCTGCTCGTGCGCGGAGTGGTCAACACCGTCAGCCTGGCGCTCATCGTCGTGCTGCTCGCGGTGTCCGTGTTCATTATCTCCAATACGGTGAAACTCGCCACCTTCGATAGGCGCGAGGAGATCGCCATTATGCGGGTGGTGGGGGCCACGAAGCGGTTCATCCGCTGGCCGTTTGTCATCGAAGGGTTTTTGCTGGGGCTGACCGGCGCCGTCGCCGCATTTTTTCTCCAGTGGGGCCTTTATTTGTCGCTCTCGCGGCGCGTCACCGAGGGGCTCAAAAACATTGCCCTCGTGCAGATGGCGCCCTTTGACGAGATCCTGCCGGCCGTGCTCCTCGTGTTCCTGCTGGTGGGGTTCCTCGTCGGTATGGGCGGCAGTTTGTTGACGATCCGCCGGTTCATGCGGGTGTAGGATGTAATACAAGACGTATAAAACATAGTAAAATATACAAGATGCAATTATACGATCCCGGGGAAGGGGGCCGAGGCCGTGCGTAACAACAAGACGCGCGTGTTTGCTGTAGCGTTGGCGCTGCTGCTCGTGTTTGCGCTGGTGTTTGGTTTTATCTATTCCGTGACGATCCCCGCCGCCGGTGCGGCGTCGTCGCTCGACGCGCTGCGGCAGAACTCCAAGTCGCTCGCGGCGGAGAAGAAAAAGATTCAAGAGGAGCTCTCTCAGGTGAAGCAGGAGAAGGCCTCTGCCGCCAAGCGGAAGGAGGCGCTCGACAAGCAGATCGACATCACCGAGCAGGAGATCCAAAACACAGAGGAGCTCATCGCGATGCTCACCGGCGAGATCGCGCGCCGGCAGGCGGAATTGGACGAGGCGCTGCGCCGCGAGGCCGAGCAGTACGAGGCTTTCCGCGTCCGGATGCGGACGATGGAGGAGGCCGGTGACACGGGTTATCTCGGCGTGCTGCTGTCGGCCGACAGCTTTTCCGACCTGCTCGGGCGCATTGGCACCGTGCAGGAGATCATGGACTACGACCTCGCGCTGATGGAGGATCTGCAGGCGACACGTCTCGTGGTCGAGGAGACAAAGCGCGCGCTTGAGGCCGACAAAGATGAGCAGTCCTCCGTCAAGCAGACCCTCTCCGACCGGCGGGCGGAACTCGCCAGCCAGAGCCGTGAGCAGGTCCAGATGTTGCAGGAGCTCGAAAAGGAGGAGACCGAGTACCGCAAGGCCATTCAGGAGAAGGAGGATGCCGAGAAGGCGCTGCAGCGGCAGATCAGCAGCCTCATGGCGGAGCTGGCCCGCAAGAACACCGTGTATGTGGGCGGCGAATACACCTGGCCGCTGCCCGGTTACACGGCAGGCTCTCCCTATGGCCTCCGCTACCATCCGATTCTCAAGCGCAACAGACTGCACACGGGCCAGGACATTCCCGCGCCCACGGGCACCAAGATCCTCGCGGCCAACGGCGGAGAGATCATCAAGGCCGATTACAACTCCGGGTACGGCAACTGTGTCGTCATCGACCACGGCGGCGGGCAGGCCACGCTGTACGGCCATATGAGCCGCATCGGCGTGTCGGTGGGGCAGAAGGTGAAGAAGGGGGCGGTCATCGGCTACGTGGGTTCCACCGGTCTCTCCACCGGTCCGCACCTGCACTTCGAGATCATCATCAACGGCACGCAGGTGAACCCGATGAACTACTTTACCAAGGTGTCGGGCTGAGAAAACCGGCCGGGGCGCAACAGACTTTGGACAGACGGCCCGGTGACCGGACACGCGGGCATCCGGGCGTGCAGATACCCAGATTGCTTTGATGGTTTGCGGAAAATACTTCCGCAAACCATTTCGTTGAAAAAAGGAGAAGGCATGAAAAAACGATTTACACTGAGCACGGTGTTGGCGCTCATGCTGTTGGTGGCCGCGGCGGCGGCGCTGATCGGGTACAACCGGGCCTCCGTCCAGCTCAAAGAACAGCTTGAGGTATTTCAGGCGCAAAAGGAGGAACTGAGTAAGCTGATTGCCGCCCGTGAGATCATTCAAGATCAGTTTGTCGGCCAGGTGGACCGGGTCCGACTGTACGACAGCGCCATCGACGGCATGGTGCGCTCGTTGGACGACCAATATTCGCACTACCTAAGCGCCGAGGAGTACGCGCGCTACCAGCGCGCCGCCGACAACCGCTATGTGGGCATCGGCGTCACGGCCGCACAGCACCCGGAGGGCGATATCTTGGTGCTTGAGGTGTACGAGGACTCCCCGGCGGAGGAGAGCGGGATAAAGGCCTTCGATCGCATTGTCGAGGTGGAGGGCGCGCCGGTGATCGAGATGGGGTTTGAGATGGCGGTGGGGGCCATCGGCGGGGCGGAGAACACACAGGTGCGCCTCACGATCCTGCGCCCCGACGGGACGCGGACGGAGGTGAGCCCGACGCGCCGGGCCGTCGGCCTGCGGGCGGTGTCGTCGGAGATTTTGGCCGGGCAGGACATTGGTCTCGTGCGCATCCGCAACTTTGAAAGCGGCGTCGACAGGGACTTTCGCGAGGCGGTCGCCCGCTTGCAGGGCGCCGGCGTCCGCGCGCTCATCTTCGACGTGCGGTTCAACCCGGGCGGCCAGCTCGACGTCATGCGGCCCATGCTGGACCTGCTGCTGCCGGAGGGCACTCTGATCACGCTGCGCGCCAAGGACGGCACCGAGCACGTCTTCACGTCGGAGCCGGGCGAGGTGGACCTGCCGATGGCGGTGCTCGTGAATGGGTACTCCTACAGTGCGGCCGAGTTTTTCGCCGCCGCGCTGCGCGAATATGATAAAGCGGTGGTGGTCGGGGAGCCGACCACCGGCAAGGGTTACGCCCAGCGGACGATCCCGCTGGAGGATCAGTCGGCGATCATCTTGTCGATCGTGGAATACTTCACACCGCAGGGCCGCAGTCTCTCGGGCGTCGGCCTGACACCCGACGACGTCGTGGCGCTGAGCGAGGAGGAAAACCGCAATTTCTACACCTTGCCCCTCGAACAGGATCGGCAGCTCCAACGGGCGATCGGCGTGCTCACACAGCAGCTGCCGCCGCTGCCCGGGGAGGAGACCGAAACAGATGCGGAGACCGCCGCGCCGTAGATGTCTAAACCCGGTCCCGGCCTCATACGTATGAGTGTGTGAGATCGCCCGTATGAGACCGCCGCGGGGCCGCCGGCCTGACGAAGCGAGCGGGATCCGGCGGTCTGGCGGGGGGTGGAACATGTTTGGGCTGGTGGAGACGGCGCTGATGCCGCCGCGGCCCGCGTGGGGGCGGCTGTGGGCCGCACTGACGCGGGCGGATGCGTGCACGGTTGTCCGCGCGCGCCTGTGGGGGGCGGATGTGGCCCGTGCGCGGGTGACCTACACGCTGGCCGACGGCCCGCTGCGCGCAGCGGCGGCGGCAAACCGGCGCCGCGCGGACCGGGCGCTGGCGGCGCTTACCCGGGCGGCGGTGACGGGGGTGGTGCTGCCCGACGGATTCCCCGACGGAGATCTGCTGCCCCGCCACGGCCTGCGAGCCTGGACGCCGGCGCCGCTCTGCCGGCGCCTGGCGGACCGGTTGACGGTCCTCGCGGCCGACATGCTGCGGGTGGAGGCCGCCCGTCTGCGTGTGGCTATTGTGGCCGCGCGCGTGACGACGGAGGTGGCCGGCGCGGCGGCGGCGCTGTGCGGCGGCGGCCGGGCGCGTTTTCTCTCGGTGTCGGCCGGACGCGGCGGCGCGGCGCTGTGCCGGACGCTGCGGAGCCGCTTCGGTGTGGCGGCGCTGGCCGATCCGACGCCGGAGCAGCTTGCGGAGACTGACGTCTACCTCGTCTTCGAAGCGCCGGCGGGCGGTGTGCGGCTGCCGGTCCGGGCGGGGGCGGCGGTGCTTCTGCTCGGCGGCGGCCGGGTGCATATCCCGCCCGAACGTCTTGTGGTGCGCGGCGCGGTTTTTTTGCCGCCGGTGCGCCTCACGGCGGACTGGCCGCCGGGTTTCGACGACGGCGCTCTGTTGGCCGCCCTGGCGGAGGCCGGCGCGCTCAGCCCCGCAGAGGTGCGAATCCGCCGCCTTCTGCCGGCGTCCGGCGAAACCGGTGCGGTGCCGGGCATGCAGTTTTGAGAGGCGCCCGCGTGGGGGAAACGAAAAATTCTCAGCTCTTGACAAATGCGAGGGAAATTACTATACTCAGGTATAATGTGGTGCGCGTGCCCGGCGGAGGCGCGGGGCGCTAAGTGTACAGTTTGGGTCGGTTTGTAACGATATATAGGCTATGACGCGCGTGTAATGATCTTCCGGCGCCAGTCGCCATGAAATAGGTGAGGACAATGCAAAAACAATATAAGCTCACGGAAGAGCGGCTTCGCAATTTGCAGGATGAATTAAACTATCTGCGGACCGTCCGCGAAAAAGAGGTGGCCGAGCAGATCAAAGAGGCGCGGTCCTTCGGAGATCTGTCGGAAAACAGCGAGTACGACGAGGCGAAGAATGAGCAGGGGCGCGTGTTCTCTCGCATGGTGGAGCTGGAGGACATCATTGCTCATGCCGTGGTGCTGCAGCCGGACAGCCTGGACACCGACCAGGTGGTGGTCGGCTGCCGTGTCAGCGTGCTGGACCTCGACGCGCAGGAGCGGGAGGAGTATGCGGTAGTCGGTTCCCAGGAGGCGAACCCGCTGGAGAACCGTATCTCGGACGAATCCCTCTTCGGGCGCGCGCTGGTCGGCAGCCGGGTGGGCGAGGAGATCTCGCTGGAGGCGCCCGCCGGCGTGCTGCGATATCGCATTCTCGACATCCAGATCTAAATACCCGGCGGCGGCCACGGATTCCGTGGCCGTTCGTGGGTTATGGGAGGAAGCCACGTGTCGGAACAAGACAACACGCAGGCCGCCCCGCTGTCGGAGCTGCTGCGGATTCGGAGGGACAAGCTGACCGCCCTGCGGCAGGAGGGCAGCGACCCTTATGCGCTGACGCGCTTTGACGTGACGGCCCACAGCGCCGAGATCGTGGCGCATTTTGCCGAGCGGGAGGGGCAAAGCGTCTCTCTGGCGGGCCGTATCCTGTCCAAGCGGGACATGGGCAAGGCGTTCTTCTGCGACCTGCTCGACGGCGCCGGGCGCATCCAGCTCTATCTCAAGGTGGACGACCTGGGCGAGGACGCCTTCGCGCGCTTCAAGCGCATGGACATCGGGGACATCGTCGGCGTGGCCGGCACGGTATTCCGTACCCGCCGCGGGGAGATCTCCATCCATTGCACGGCCGTTGCCCTGCTGGCCAAGTCGCTGCGTCCGCTGCCGGAAAAATTCCACGGCCTGACAGACACAGACCTGCGCTACCGTCAGCGCTATGTGGATCTCATCATGAACCCTGAGGTGCGCCGCACCTTCGAGATCCGCTCGAAGGTGATCCGGGCCGTCCGGGCTTTTTTGGACGCCCGCGGTTATCTTGAGGTCGAGACGCCGGTGCTGAGCACGATCTCCGGCGGCGCCACCGCGCGGCCCTTCGTCACCCATCACAACACGCTGGATCTCGACATGTACCTGCGCATCGCCACCGAGCTGCACTTGAAGCGGCTGATTGTGGGCGGCTTTGAGCGGGTGTACGAGCTAGGGCGGCTGTTTCGCAACGAGGGCATGAGCGTCAAGCACAACCCGGAATTTACGACGATCGAGTTTTACGAGGCATACTCGGATTGCGGCGGGATCCTGGCGTTGACCGAACAGATGCTGGCCCATGTGGCCTTGGCGGTGCTGGGCCGCCATCGGATACCCTATCAGGGCGAGGAGATCGATCTGACGCCCCCCTGGCGCCGGCTGTCCATGGTCGACGCCGTGAAGGAATACGCGGGGGTGGACTTCCTCTCGTTTTCCACGGCGGAGGAGGCGGCCCGCGCAGGCGCGGCCCTGGGCCTTGAGGCGCGGCCGGGTCTCTCCTGGGGCGAGTGGCTGTACGAATGTTTCGACCGGTGTGTAGAGGACAAACTGCTCCAGCCGACGTTCATCACGCGGCACCCGGTGGAGGTGTCGCCGCTGGCCAAACGCTGCCCCGACGACCCCAGGCTGACCGACCGTTTTGAGCTCTTCATCACGCGGCGGGAGTTTGCCAACGCCTTCTCGGAGCTCAACGACCCGCTGGACCAGCGGGAGCGCTTCGCGCGCCAGGCGGCGCTGCGCGCCGCGGGCGACGAGGAGGCCGGCATGATGGACGAGGACTTTCTCACGGCGCTTGAGTACGGTATGCCGCCGACGGGCGGCTGCGGCGTCGGGATCGACCGCCTGGTCATGCTGCTCACGGACAGCCCCTCGATCAGGGACGTACTGCTCTTCCCCACGATGAAGCCGATCGAATGAGCGCGGGGCGGTGAGGGAGCGCGTCACGAGCCGTGACAACGCGGCGCTGAAACAGATGCGAAAGCTCCAGGGCGCGCGCGCCGACCGGCGCACGGCCGGGCTCTTCCTGTGCGACGGACACACGCTGCTGCGCGAGGCGCTGGCGGTCGGCGTCTCGCCCGTCACCGTGGTCTGTGCCGAGGGGACGGATCTGCCGCCGCTGCCGCCGGACACGCGCGTGCTGGAGGCGCCGGCGCGTCTGTTGCACAGTGTGTCGCCGGCCGTCACGCCGCAGGGCGTGGTGTTTACCTGCCGCCTGCCTCAGACGGCGCCGGCCGCGCCGCCGGTGTCCGGCCGGCACCTGCTGCTGGACCGGGTGCAGGACCCCGGCAACGTCGGTTCGATCCTCCGCAGCGCCGCGGCCTTTGGGGTGGATTCCGTCTTTCTGGGCCCCGGCTGCGCCGACCCGTTTGCCCCTAAGACCGTCCGCGCCGGCATGGGCGCCTGTTTCCGCCAGCGCGTCTGGGAAACGGACGACCCGGCGGCCCTGCTCGACGGTGTCTGGCTGCCCGTATACGCCGCCGCGCGCCGCGCCGGGGCACAGCCCCTGACGGCGGCCGCGTTCCCGCCGGACATGGTGCTCCTGCTTGGCAACGAGGGCACGGGCCTTTCCAGTGATCTGTCGGCGCGCGCGGACAAGGCGGTGTGGATTCCGCTTCGCCCGGGCTGGGATTCCTTGGGTGTGGCGGCCGCCGCCGCCGTTCTCCTGTACGGCTGGACGACGGGAGATGCGCAAAAAGGATAAATTTGGGAATTATGTTTGCTTTCCAGTCACAGGGATTCAGAGCGTATCGGGAAAGTCGGTGATGGTTTGGCGGCTTTGAAGTATTGGATCTGGTTGAGCTCACTGCGTTCGTTGGGGGCGGCGGGGGCCTTTTTGGCCGCCGAGCGGTTCGGGACGCCCGAAAATCTGTTCTTTGCCGACGAGGAGGCCCTGCGCGCCGTGCCGGATCTCAGCGCGCCGCAGCGCGCGGAGATCCTCCGACACGATCTCGACCCGGCTGAACGCATCCTGGAGCAGTGCAGTCTGGCCGGGCTCCGCGTCCTCACCTGGCAGGACGCGGACTACCCGGAGCGGCTGAAGAACATCCACGCGCCGCCCTGCACGCTGTATCTGAAGGGTCGTCTGCCCGTCTTCGACGAGGAGGCGGCGCTGACCGTGGTCGGCTCGCGCCGCGCCACGCCTTACGGTGTCCAGGCGGCTGAGCGGCTCTCCTACGCGCTGGCGCGCGCGGGCATGCTCATCGTCTCCGGCCTCGCGCGCGGCGTCGACGCCCACGCCCACCGGGCCGCGCTGCGCGCCGGCGCGCCCACTGTGGCCGTGCTGGGCTGCGGCGCGGACACGCCCTACCCGGCCGAGAACAAGGCGCTTTACGAGGACATAGCGGCGGCGGGCGCCGTGATGAGCGAATACCCGCCGGGCGCGCCGCCGCTCGCCGCCCATTTTCCGGCCCGAAACCGGATCCTCAGCGGTCTGTCGCTGGGCGTTATGGTGGTGGAGGCCCCGCTGCGTTCAGGCGCGCTGATCACGGCCTTCCACGCGCTCGAACAGGGCCGCGATGTGTTTGCGGTGCCGGGTAACATCGACGTCCCGGAGAGCGCCGGCTGCAACCGGCTGATCCGCGAGGGCGCGCAGCTCGTGACGGGTCCGGACGACGTCTTAGCGGAATACGCCGCGCTCTACCCCCACAAGATTCGTCCGCAACGCGTAGCGCCGCCGCCGGCGGATGCGGCGGAGGCCGTGCGGGCGAAAGACAGGATGCCGGTCGGCCGCGCTCAGCCGACGCCCGATGAGGCTCCGGCCGCGGCCGAGCCGGCCCCGCAGGTGACGGATCTCGGAACGATGCTGGCGGACCTGGACGAGGATGCGCGGGCGGTGCTGCTCGCCGTGGCGGGCGCGCCGCGCCATGTGGACGAGATCGTGGAGGCGACGGGGCTGTCCGCCGCCCATGTGCTGCGCGCGCTCACGGTGCTGGAGTTACAGGGCCGGGCGGAATCCCTGCCCGGTAAGCGCTTCCGGCTCGCCGGCGGGCGGACCTGATACAGACGAAAGGCGGCCGAAGACGGCCCCATCCGGGGCGTCTGGCCGCAGGAGGAATCATATGAAGAATCTACTCATTGTGGAGTCGCCGGCCAAGGCGAAAACCATCGGCAAATATCTGGGAAACGACTTCCGGGTCAAGGCCACCATGGGGCATCTGCGAGACCTGCCCAAATCCACGATGGGTGTGGATGTGGACGCCGGATTTACTATAAATTACCAGCCCATTGCAGGCAAGGAGAAGACCATTGCGGAGCTGCGGGGCGAGGCGGCCAAGGCAGACTACATCTACCTGGCCACCGACCCGGACCGCGAGGGCGAGGCCATCTCGTGGCATCTCAAGGAACTCCTTGCGTTGCCGGACGAGAAGGCGTTGCGGGTGACGTTTAACGAGATTACGCCGAGGGTGGTGCGGGAGAGTGTCAAGCATCCGCGCGCCATCGACGAACACCTGGTGGACGCGCAGCAGGCGCGTCGGGTGCTTGACCGCATTGTGGGGTACGAGATCAGCCCGTTGCTGTGGCGCAAGGTGCGGCCCGGTCTGTCCGCCGGCCGGGTGCAGTCGGTGGCCACACGGCTCGTCGTCGACCGCGAGGAGGAGATCCGCGCTTTTACCCCGGAAGAATACTGGAGCATCGATGTCGCGCTCGACCGCGTCGAGGGGCCGGGCCGGTTCGAGGCGCATTTTTATGGGACTCGGACCGAAAAGCGCGCGCTGAAGAACCAAGCGGAGGCCGACGCGGTGGTGGCGGCCGTCTCAAACGCCCCGTTTTCCGTATACGAGGTGAAGACGGGGGAGCGCCGGCGTTCCCCCGCGCCGCCGTTTATCACCTCCACGCTGCAGCAGGAGGCCTCGCGCAAGTGCAACATGAGCGCGCGCCGCACGATGGCGTTGGCCCAGCAGCTCTACGAGGGCGTCGAGATCGAGGGCCTCGGGCTCACGGGTCTCATCACTTACATGCGCACCGACTCCCAGCGTCTCTCCGAAGACGCGCTGACGCAGGCGCGTGCGTTCATCCGGACGCAGTACGGCGAGAGCTACTGTCCCAAGACGCCCCGCCGCTACAAGACGAAGGGCGGCGCGCAGGACGCGCACGAGGCCATCCGCCCGTCGGATGTCACATTGACGCCGGAGCGGGTGCGCGGCAACCTCACCCAGGACCAATACCGGCTCTATCGGCTGATCTGGGAGCGTTTTGTCGCATGTCAAATGGAAAACGCTGTCTACGACACGCTGACCATCGATACGCTCTCGGCGGAGTATGTGTTCCGCGCCAACCACACCGCGGTCAAATTCCCGGGGTTCACGGCCGTGTATGAGGAAGGGCGCGACGACGAAAACGACGAGAAAGACGACGCGCTGCCGAACCTGCGGCAGGGGGAGACGCTGGCGCTGGCCGGCGTGACGCCGGCACAGCACTTTACGCAGCCGCCGCCCCGCTACACCGAGGCCAGCCTCATCCGGGCGATGGAAGAAAAAGGAATTGGCCGGCCGTCCACATATGCGCCGACCATCTCGACGATCATGGGACGGGAGTATATCGTCCGTCAGGGCAAGGCGCTGCATCCGACCCCGCTCGGGGAGGTGATCACAACGATGATGAAGGAGAAGTTCACCGACATCATCGAGGTGGCGTTCACGGCGCGCATGGAGGACTACCTCGACGAGGTCGAGGAGGGCCGCAAGGACTGGCGGGCCATGCTCTCCGAGTTTTATGGCGGCTTCTCCGACGCTGTGCGCGCGGCCGGCGAGGACAAGAAACGCTACAAGGTCCCGGACGAGCCCACCGATGTGGTGTGTGAGCTCTGCGGGCGCAAGATGGTGATCAAGATGGGGCGCTTCGGGCGTTTCATGGCCTGCCCCGGCTGGCCGGAGTGCAAGAACACGAAGCCCGTTTCGGAGCCGACGCCGGGCGAGTGCCCGCTGTGCGGCGCCGTCATTTTGAAAAAGAAGTCGCGCAACAATCGCGACTACTACGGCTGTGAGCGCCACCCGGCGTGCGGTTTCATGACCTGGGACGTCCCGGTAGGGGATCGCTGCCCGGAGTGTATGAAGACGTTGTTCAAGCGCAGCGGGCGCGGCGCGGCCAAGCCGTTTTGCGCGAACCCATCCTGCCCGGCCTTTGTGCCAGAGGACCAGCGCGGGTACAAAAAGAAGGCCGCCGCCGCGGAGACGGCGGCCGGTGAGACCGAGGCGGCGACCGAAAAGACGGCGAAGGCGGGCGCGGCGAAGACGACAGCGGCGAAGAAGACGGCTGCCAAATCGACGGGCAAGGCGGCGGTCGTGAAGGCGGCGGGCGGGCGCAGGACGACAAAAAAGGCCGCCGCGGGGACAGATGGCGCCTCCTGAGGTCACGGTGGTTGGCGCGGGGCTGGCCGGGTGTGAGGCTGCCTGGCAGTTGGCAATCCGCGGTGTCTCGGTGCGGCTGTGGGACATGAAGCCGGGGCGGTACACGCCGGCGCATCGGAGTCCGCTGCTGGCCGAGCTTGTCTGTTCCAATTCGCTACGCGGGGACCGGCTGGAAAACGCGGCGGGGCTCTTGAAGGCCGAGCTGCGCAGGCTGGGGTCGCTGATCCTTGCCTGTGCCGACGAGGCCCGCGTGCCGGCCGGCGGGGCGCTGGCGGTCGATCGGGAGGACTTTGCCCGTCGGGTGACGGCGCGCGTCGAGGCCCACCCGCGTATTGTGAGGTGGGAGGGCGAGGTGGAGACGGTCCCGGAGGGCGATTGCATCGTGGCCACCGGCCCTCTGACGGCCGGGGCGCTGGCGGCGGACATCCGCCGTCTGCTCGGCGGCGGCTGCACGCTGTATTTCTTCGACGCCGCGGCGCCGCTCGTCTCGTTTGAGAGCCTCGACATGGACCGCGCCTGGTTCGGCTCGCGTTACGGGCGTGGGGATGACTACATCAACTGCCCGCTGGACAAGGTAGAGTACCTGGCTTTCCGCGAGGCGCTGGCGTCGGCCGAGGAGGCCGGCGTGCACGGATTTGAGGACGCGCGCGTCTTCGAGGGGTGTATGCCGGTGGAGGTCATGGCCCGTCGGGGGGAGGACACGCTGCGTTACGGTCCGCTGAAACCCGTGGGGCTGCGCAGCCCGGACGGACGCGCTCATTACGCCGTGCTCCAGCTCCGCCGGGACAATGCGGCCGGTACGGTATACAATTTGGTCGGCTGTCAGACTCATCTGACGTTTGGGGAACAAAAACGTGTGTTTGCGCTGATCCCGGCGCTGCGCAGGGCGGAATTTTTGCGTTACGGCGTCATGCACCGCAATACCTATCTCGACGCGCCCCGCCTGCTCACGGAGCAGTACGCGTTGCGCCGCGCGCCGCACATCGTCTTTGCCGGGCAGATGACCGGCGTGGAGGGTTATGTGGAGTCCTGTGCCTCCGGGCTGACGGCTGGGATCGGTATGGCCCGGCGGCTGTACGGCTCGGCGCCCCTGCGCTGGCCGGAGACCACCGCGGTGGGCGCGCTGGCTCGCTACATTGCGAACCCGGCGGTCACGGAGTTCCAGCCAATGAACATCAATTTCGGACTTCTGCCCCCGCTGGACAGGCCGGTGCGCGCCAAGGCGGAGCGGTACGCGGCCCTCTCCGCCCGTGCGCTGGCGGAGACGGAGGCGCTTTGCCCCGAGATATGGGAACATTTAGAAAATAAAACCTGAGCGTATTGTGAGGAAGAGAAGAGGAAGCACATGAAGGTCATACTGGACGTCATGGGCGGCGACAACGCCCCTACGGCCCTGGTGCGAGGGGCGTTGCTGGCCCGGGAGGAGCAGCAGACGGACATCGTCATGGTGGGCCTTGGCGAGGAGATTTTGCGGATCGTGCGGGACGAGGGACTGCCGGCTCTGCCGAAGGGGCTTGAGATTGCCCATGCCTCCCAGGTGATCGGGATGCAGGAGAATCCGGCCGCCGCCGTTCGGGAAAAGAGCGATTCGTCCGTGGTCGTCGGCCTCACGATGCTGGCCGCAGGGCAGGGCGACGCTTTTGTGTCGGCCGGCAGCACGGGCGCGCTGCTCACCGCGGCCACACTGATCGTCAAACGGATCCGTGGGATCCGCCGGGCGGCGCTGGCGCCCGTGTTGCCCACGGCGAAGGGCGGTGCGCTGCTGATCGACTGCGGTGCGAACATTGAGTGCACGCCGGAGTACCTGCTCCAATTCGCGCTGATGGGCTCGTGCTATGTGCAGCGGACCATGGGGGTGGAGGCGCCCCGGGTCGGGCTTCTCAACATCGGCGCCGAGGCGACGAAAGGCGACGAGATGCACCGGGCGGCGTACGCGCTGCTGCGTCGGGCCGGTGACGAGGGACGGATCCATTTTGTCGGCAATGTGGAGGCGCGCGACATCGCCTTCGGCGCGGCGGACGTCGTCGTATCGGACGGATTTTCCGGGAACATCCTGCTCAAGACGATGGAGGGCGTCGGGCTCTTTTTCGTCGATCGGATGAAGGCGATGTTCAAGGCGCGCGCGCGGACGAAACTGGCCGCGCTGCTGGTGAAGGACGGGCTCGGGGCATTCAGGCGGATGATCGACTACACGGAGTACGGCGGCGCGCCCTTTGTGGGCGTGACGGCGCCGGTCGTCAAAGCCCACGGTTCCTCCGACGCGCGCGCCGTTGCCTCGGCGATCCGTCAGGCAGCCGCCTTCGCGTCTTCGGGCGTCATTGAGGCCATTGTGGAACACATCGAACAACTGAAGGTGACGGACGCGTGACAAAGCTGGAAAAGACGATAGGATATACGTTTCAAAACAGCCTGCTGTGCCGGACCGCGATGACGCACAGCTCTTACTTCAACGAAAATCGCGCCGTCTGCAAGGCGTCCAACGAACGGTTGGAGTTTTTGGGCGACTCGGTGTTGGGATTTTTGGCGGCGGAGTATCTGTACGAGGCCTATCCCGGCAAATCGGAGGGGGAGCTGACGAAGCTCAGGGCGGCGCTCGTGTGCGAAGTCCGGCTGGCCGACGCGGCGTCGGCCATAGGGCTGAGCGAGGCACTCCTGCTGGGTCGGGGCGAGGAGGCCACGGGTGGTCGCCGCCGGCCCTCTCTGACGGCCGACGCGGTGGAGGCGTTGCTTGCCGCCATCTTCTTGGACGGCGGCATGGAGCCGGCGCGCCGGTTTGTGCACCGCTTTGTGCTGACAAATATCCCGGAGCACTCCTCCGACTACAAGACCGCCCTGCAGGAGGTTCTCCAGCGAGACCCGCCCCGGAGCTACGCCTATCACCTGGTGGAGAGCGCCGGTCCGGACCACGCCAAGCGTTTCACGGTCGAGGTGTGTCTGGAGGGCAGCCCCATCGGCCGCGGCGCCGGCGGCAGTAAAAAGGAGGCTGAGCAGGCTGCCGCCCGGGCGGCTTTGTGCGCATTGCGCGAAGACTGACAAATACAGGGAGACAAGAAACCACAGATATTGGAAAACTACAACTGGATTTCGGACATTTGGCCGGCCGCGCAAAAATTTTTTTGACGGTGTTCTCTTCCAGCTTGTTAGTTTGTTGGCAAAAACGGCGCAGATATGCGCCGTTTTTGCGCAAAAAAGGGGTGATAAGCGGAAGACGAGTAAAAACGCACAATTGACATTTGATTGGCTTTTAAGATATAATTTGTTCGCCTTATTGGGAAATAACAGAGAAAAAGATAGGGAATTTGGAGAATCTGTCGCGGGGACGCCCATGGGATCGTGCGGCTTTGCCGTACCGGTCCGGCAGGTGGCGTTTGTCTGTGGTGGAGTGGTGTGGCAAAGCTGTCTTCGCTGCGTGTCGTCAGGCGCATGGGAGCGCGGGCGTGTCGCCCGAGAGGGGGGTTTGCGGGTGTACAAAAGGCTGATTTGGGAGGAAAACGGGGCCGCGTCCATTGTGGAGTACAGCATTGTGCTGCCGCTCTGTCTCGTCGTGTTGCTGTTCATCTTCTTTGTGGGGTATGTGCTAAACCAGCGCGCGCTGCTGGATTCCGCCGCCCACCGGGGCGTCCTGCTCGCGCAGCAGTTTTACGCCGACCCCAACTACGACGTCATTGTAGATCTCGGCTTGGCGGCGGGCGACAGCGACTATGCGGGACACAAGGAGCGGCATGAGTTTAAGGATATCGGTTTTGAAAATGATCCCTACCGGTTCTTGAGCAAGAGCTACCACGAAGATTTGATTCAGACCCGCATGGAAGAGAAGATCGAGCACGTTGTCAGCCGAAACCAGCTCTTTCTCCTCGACGATCGCCTGACGGACATCGACGTCGACATCCCGGGCATGGAGGGCTTTCTCAACAAGTCGGCGGAGGTTGAGATCACGCAGGACTTCTATCTGCCGCTCCTGCTCGGTCACGTCAAGTTGGAGCCGGTCTACACAATGACGGCGAAGTCGCGCGTCACTGTCACAACGCCGGCCGAATTTGTCCGGAACACGGACTTTGTGGTCGATATCATCGAGGATGTCACCGGAACGGATGTGACGGAAAAGCTCGTCACTTTTTTTACCAAGATCACGGATTTCTTCAAGAGCGGCTGAGACGGCGTGTCTTTTCGTGCCGTGTGTATGAGACGCCGCGCGGGAGTGGGTTGCCCGTTGGGGGCGAACGATGGGAGGGTTCGGGATGAGATTTTTAGAAAAGAACCGAGGTTCCATCTCCGTGTTGCTGTCCATCATTTTGCTGCCCACAATGACGTTTGTGGGGTTGATGGTGGATTCCGCCAGGCTCGATCTGTCGCGGGCGTTGGTGGAGAGTTCCGGCGCGCTCACAACCAACGCGGGGCTGGCCAATTACGACACGGTGCTGAAGGACGTTTACGGTCTGTTTGCGATGTCTCAGAACGACGCCGATCCGGACGCCGCCCTGCAGGAGAATCTGGAGCGATATTTTAAAAACACGCTGCAAGCGCACGGTTTGCTTGAGAGCGACGATTTGGATCTGCAGAGCGAACTGCTGGGGGAGCTTCAGGATATATTTGTAAAATCCGGCACCCAGTCGCGCGACAGCCTATTGGATGTGGGGTACGATTCATTTGAGGCCAAGTATGTCGACGACAGCAGTTTGGCCAATCCCAGGATTTTAAAGAGCCAGATTGTGGAATTCATGAAATACCGCGGCCCGGCCAGCATAGGGCTGAGCATCTTGGACTCGCTGTCCATATTCAAGAA